>NZ_JBFAJA010000171.1:0-13018 GCF_040654975.1 Dactylosporangium sp. NPDC050588
AGGGTGTCGCGCAGGTCGCGGGTGATGGTCTCGCCGATCGCGGCGCCGGACAGGGTGCCGGCGGCCTGCCGGTGCTTGCGGGCGGCGGTGAGGATGACCTCGGCGTCGGCGTGGTCGGCGAGGTACGTGCGCACGGTCGGGGTGTCGTCGGTGGCGCCGTAGAGGTAGCCGACGCCGCGATAGTCCATGCCGTTGGGCAGGGCGGACGCGTCGTAGCCTTCGCTGTACGCCTCACCGCCGAGGATCGCCTCAGAGACGAGCCGGTTGCCGCACTTGAGGGCGAACCGCACGGCGTGGTTGTCGCGGTACCGGTTGAACAGCCGCCCGACATCCCCGGCACCGATCCCCGACGGCTTCTGCGAGCTGGACAGCAGGATCACGCCCGCCGACGGGCCGACGGCCATGATGTAGGACAGGAGCGCGGCGATCTCCTTGTTCTGCTCCTGGCTGTCCAGCTCGTAGTAGACCTGGAACTCCTCCATGACCAGCAGCCACACGGCGAGCTGCGGATACTTCCGCGACAGCTCCCGCGTGATCTTCCCTTCCGGGCACTCCGCGGTGGACAGCGTCGACAGGAAGTCGTTCGCTTCCAGGATGTGCGCCTTGACCTCGCGCAGCACCTCCAGCAGGTGCTCGACGGGGTCGGTGTCGCGGTTGTTCGGGACCGGGCCGAACACCATGCGGTGCGCGATCAGGCGGAACTTGTCCCAGTCCGGCGACATCTTGCCGTCCACGACGATGACCCGCACGTACGGGTCCAGCGCGGCGTAGAGCGCCAGAAGGCGGGTGGCGAACGTCTTGCCCTTACGGGGCTGCGCACCGACCAGCAGGCTGTTCCACATCATCTGCACAGTGACCTTCCGGCCACGCTCGTCCAGGCCGAACGGCGCCGGGGTCCAGATGTCGCGGGGCTTGCCGTCCAGCAGCGGCGTTTTGCCGGCTGGGATGGCGAGGGGGTCGCGGTCGGCGACGAACAGCAGGTGCCGACGGTGCGATGTGGCGTCCTTGGTGAGGAACACCTGATTCACGCTGACGTCCAGGCCGGAGGCGATGGCGCCCTTGGCGTTGAGCACGTCCTCCCACGTCTTGCCGTACGGCAGGTCAATGACCACCTGTGACCCCGTGCCGGTCGCGTCGCGGGACATGGTGGAGCCGAACTTGACCTGCTGGTCGGGCTTCTCCGGGTGGCCGAGCCGGGCGGCGTAGTAGGCGCGCAGGATGATGTCGGGGTTGACCCGCCGGTACCTGCCCTCGACCACGGCGGGGGTGAGGATCGGCCGGTCGGCGGGGCGGCCGAGGTGGGCGAGGCCGGGGACGATGACGGCCAGGGCGAGGCCGACGCCCCACCAGGGGGTGAGGGCGTAGGCGATCGGGCCGCCGATGGCGAGCGCGCCGAGCTCGGCGAGCAGGACGACGCCGCGCCACGCGCGGGTGGCCTTGACCTCGCGGTGCAGCCTGTACCAGGTGGCCGGGTCGTTTGCGTCGGCGGCGGCCTGCCGGAGTCCGTACTGCTCCGACAGCCACCACCACCGCAACTGGCGGCCGACCAGCCGGAACACCCCGACGCTGGCCCAGAACACGGCCTGCGCGGCATACCAGGGCGACCGGAGGGCGTGGTACCCGGCGCGGTGGCCGATGTCCTCGGCGATGTCGCGGAGGGTGGCCTTGATGTTCTGCCACCCGTTCCAGCGGGCGGGGACGATCGGGCGGCGGCCCTTGCGGTCGGCCGGGGACGGGTCGACCAGGGCGCCGCCGGGGGTCGGCTCGTCGTCAAGGGCGACGTCGAAGTGCCCGTCGGCGGTGCCGGTGCGCTTGGCGCGGGCGGCGCCGAGGTCGACCACGTCGGCGACGTCAGCCACCTCGTCCTCGTACTTGGACCAGTCAAACCCGTTCGGGTGGTCGCGGTTCGGCTCGTTGCTCGTCATGCTGGAGGTCTCCTGACTCCTTGTGGAGGGATGGGGACCGGTGCGCGGCCGGGGTTCCTAGGCCGCTGGGCCGCGCACCGGGCGGATTAGCTGTTCAGGGCCGCGAGGAACGCCAGGACGCCCCGGGCAACGGTCATGACCGCGCGGGCGGAACCGGCGGGGTTGGTGACGACGAAGTACGCGGCCAGCAGACCCAGGCCGAGGCTCAACGCCTTGTTCTTCAGCGATCCGGGCATGATGTCTCTCCTCTGGGCAGGGCGGGAAGCGTTGACTAGAACGGGGAGCGGGGCATCGGGTCGCCGTTGACCAGCGCCGCGAGGCTGCGGGTGAGGTGTTCGGCGATGTCCTGCCGGTCGACGCAGTCGTTGTCGAGGTGGTTAGCGCCCCACGTCGCCAGCTCGGACAGCAGGAAGTGCAGGTTGCGCAGTTCGGTTTCGGCGTCCATGTCGGCGTCTCAGGCGGCGATGAGCAGCGCGGACACGAACAGCCAGCCGACGTGCCAGGACTGGTCGAGGGCGTAGAGCCCGCCTCCGCGCTCCAGCCAGGCCGGGGACTTCTTGAGCGCGCCGGCCATGCGCCGCAGCGGCGCCCGCCGGTCGGCGATGTGGTGGCTGATTGCCGAGACGGTGAGCCCGGCGGCGGTCCAGCCGATGTGCAGCGCGGCGCCGGTGACCGCGTGCATGGCGACCAGGGCGACGACGGCGGTCAGCGTGTACGTACCGACGTGCGCGGCGCAGACGAGATGCCCCCGCCACCCGGTGTCGGCCTTGTGGTCGGCCTGGTGCTGCGTCTGGATCCAGTGGTCGGCGACCTGGTGAGCGGCGTAGAGGGCGACGAAGACAGCGGCGAGCGTGCCGGCATCGGTCGGGCTGGTCATGAGGGCGGTCTCCTGACTCCTTGTGAAGGGATGGGGACCGGTGCGCGGCCGGGGTTCCTAGGCCGTTGGGCCGCGCACCGGGCGAAGCTAGTCGCGGTTGGCGTGGATGAGGTGGGCGAGCGCGGCACCCATGCCGAGCACGGCGACGGGCAGGCAGGCGACCGCCGTGGTGATCCACCACGGCGCGGCGGTGACCCCGGCCGCGGTGAGCAGGTGGTAGGCGACCTGCCCAGCGGCGCCGAAGATGAGCGACCCGATCGCGGACCAGCGGGCGAACCGGCGCACCGACGCGCCGTAGGCGCTGGACAGCCACACCGCCAGGGCGTACGCGGCGTACGTCTCCACGCCGATCGGGAGCGTGATCGCGGTGTTGATGCTGAACCCGTCGGCGATGCCGGGCAGCGGGTGAATCACGCCGAACCCGGTCAGTTCGCCGAGGCCAACCCACCCGGACCAGATCGCCACGAACGCGGGCAGGGCCAGGACCCACACGGGCCAGGAGCGCGGCTTGCGCCGGGCGGGCGCCTCGGCGGGCGGCGCGGCCGGGGCGAGCGGCTCGGTGATGTTGGTGCCCGGGTGTCCGTCACCCGTGGCCTGCGGCGGCGCCTCGATCACCTCGGCGACCGGCTCAACGTCGACCAGCGCGGCGGGCTCGGGGGTGTCGGTGTCCGGCTCCAGGTCCGGCACGGCGTGCAGCGTGCGCGGCGGGGGCATCTCGGCAGGCTCGGCGCGCTCGGCGGTGAGCGCGTCGCGGACGGCGTTGGCCTTCGGCGCCCCGATCTTGAACTCCTTCATGAGCGCGTTGCGCGAGGGGATGTCACCGAGCCGGTCGGCGAGCTTGCGGGCGTCGGGCATGAGCGCCTCGATCGGGGCGGGGTAGGCGCTGGGCGCGGTTGCGGTGGTCACGGGTTCTCCTCGGGGTAGGCGCAGGTGAGGCACTCGCCGAGCGAGCGCGGGATGTAGTACGGCCGCACTTCGCGGCAGGTGGAGCAGGTCCGGCGGGCCAGCAGCGCCCGGCCGACCGCGCGTCGCTGCGCGGGGGTCGCGGGGCGGTGCGGCTTGGCCAGGTCGAGGCGGTACAGGTAGGCGACGCGTTCGCCGCCGACGCCGCGCCAGAGGACTTGGCCGGCGACCGACTGACCGCCGGGCCGTAGGCCGCGTGCGCGGAGTTGGCGGCGGGTGGCGTAGGTGTCCGGCGCGCCCTTCCACCACCACGTCGGCAGGCCGTACCGGTCGCCGGTCGGGTCGTAGTAGGCGGCGCGGATGCGGCTCACGGCCAGGTCCTCACGCTGCCCGGTGGGCGGCGTTGACGCGGCGCGTGTAATAGCGCAGCGCCTCACCGACCACCGCGTCACGCGCCCGGTGCAGCCGCCGGGCGGTCACCTCATCGACCGGCCGCCGGGCGTCGAGGATGTCGATCTGCACGTCTAGCAGGTCAATCTCCGCCTCGATCAGCGGCCATTCGTCCTCGATCGCGGCCAGGTCGGCGGCGGTCGGTTCGTCCGTCGAATCACGGTCGTAGATCACGGTCTCTCCTGTGAGATCGGGAAGGGAGCGCCCGGCCGAGATGCCCCGGCCGGGCGGAAAGCGTTGTGGGGAGCCCGTTTCGTCACGGGCTGACGTGCATGCAAGGACCAGAAGCCTTGCGCGGCAACCTTTTCCGGGGAGGTTGCGAGCCCTGCAGTTGTCAAAATGCCTGCGGACACAGATGACTCGTGGGCGCGCGGCATAGCTCCGCCATCCCCGACCTTCATCCGGCCTGTCTTTCCTGGCTAGCCAGGTGCAATGCATTGAAGGTAGGGGCGCCTGGCTAGTCAGGTCAAGAGGTGACGACAAACTTCCCTAACTTGGCTAGTCAGCGGTATCGTGCATCGGTGACCGCGAACCTTGATTTCCTCGGTGATCTCGATCCCGACGACCCTCGACAGGCCTCGCAGCAGATCGCGAATGTGCTGCGAGCCGCGATCCTGACCAGGAAGCTCGCACCGGGCGACAAGCTGCCGTCTCAGCCGGAGTTGGCCAGCCGCTACGGCGTCGCGCGCGAGACGGTGAAGCGTGCGCTGGAGACCCTCCGCGCCGAACGCCTGATCGTCAGCCGACAAGGCAGCGGTGCGTTCGTCCGGGCTCAGACGCAGCGGCCGGTTGAGCTCCGGCCGTTGATCGAAGCGGCCTTCGAGCACAAGCACGTCGCCATCGACTTCGCCGGGTTCTCTGGCGAGACCCTGCGGGACGCGCTTGCCGAGGCACTCGACATGGTCCGCGCAGGTCGAAGCGCTCCCGAGTCAATCGCGATCCGGGTCATGCTCTCCGACATGTCGGTGCCCATGGCTCTGCCGGCACTCGCCGCGACCGGAGCAGACGACGCCGGAGTCCGGCGGCGCGCCGACCGCATCACCCGCCGATCGGCCGACGGCATCATCGACCAGGTCCACGAGCTGGCGGACCTCGGCCTCGTAAAGTCGGCGACCGTCCAGGTCCGCGTGCACAGCCTGGCGCCGACGTTCAAGCTCTACATGCTGAACGGCCGGGAGGCCTTCTTCGGCTTCTACCCGGTCGTGCCCCGTGAGGTCACTATCGGCGGCGAGCAGGTCGAGATCTTCGACCTCATGGGCCGCGACGCGACCCTCTTCCACTACGCGGTGGACGACGACGACGCGTCCCACGGCACACAGTTCGTGGAGTCGTCACGCCTGTGGTTCGATTCGGTGTGGAACAGCGTCGCTCGCGAGTACCAGCAGTGACCGCCGCCGCTCGAATCGGGCGCGGTCCGCTCTTGCTCGACTTTGACGGACCGATCTGCAGCATCTTCGCTCGCTATCCGGCACCGAAGGTTGCTCGGCACCTCGTCAGCGTCCTCCAAGCCAAAGACGTCGGACTGCCCACAACCGTCGTCGAAGAAACCGATCCCTTAGAGGTCCTTCGCTGGACCGGTGTGAACTGTCCGAAAGCGCTAGTTGTCGCCGTTGAAGAAGCTCTCTGCGCCGCAGAGCGGCGGGCTGCAGAAATCGCCTCGCCGACGCCACACGGCCACGATGTGATTCGTGCCGCATGGCGCTCAGGTGTACCTACCGCGATCGTAAGTAACAACTCCGCTGGCGCGATCACGGCATATCTAGTTCTTCACCAACTTGCCGAATGTGTTGCCGCTGTGATTGGAAGGCATTTCGCCGAACCTTCAGAGATGAAGCCAAATCCAGCACCCATTCTATCCGCAGTTCGGGCACTGAAAGCCGAGCCGAACGACTGTGTCTTGGTTGGCGACTCCCTGTCCGACATCGAGGGAGCAGCGGCCGCAGGGGTACGGGCAATTGGCTACGCAAATCGGCCGTGGAAGGTTACGGCCTTTCGCGCAGCCGATGTCGTTGTAACCTCAATGAGCGAAGTGCTCGAATACCTCGGCACCTAGCATAATGGCCCTGCTGACACCCAGCAGGAATGCTCAGCTCTTCCTGTGCACTTCGCGGCGAGCAAACTCCGACTACCCAACAGATGCGTCGTCAATCAAACATTCCGAACGGGTGACCAGAATGTGGCTTCAGCGGCTTACACTCATGAACTACAAAGCGTTTCCTCAGGCGACGATTGACTTTGCACCTGCCGGGATCACGCTTATCGCGGGCGCGAACAACTCCGGAAAGAGTAGTATCCTAGCCGCCTTGGACGTTGTCTCCGGAGCGAGCCTCCCTTCCCATGCGCGATTCCGAGGCGCAGCCGAAGCATCCGTCTCCGCACGCTTTGGCCTCACTATGGACGAACGTGTAACCATGTTTGAAAAGTCCGGAACTCCTGCCCAGTTTACGGGAAGTCCCGCATTCGAGTGGATTGAGTGGACGTTCACATCGAACAGCCCAGATGATTCAATTCATCGACACATTAGCCAGTTGACCACCTGTTGGATTGACGGCTCGGAGCAAGTCATCGGATATGAGCATCGATCGGGTCCTTCTTCGGCCCAATGGGACATGGTTTGGATGGATGGAAGTACACCCGTAAAACACGACGGTAAGCCAAATCTTAATCACCAATCTCATCCTGGAGGCGATCGGCCACCAAGCTTCCTTGAAGCAGGGTCTGGTTATGGCTTGCCATTTCAAACACTCTTACATCGGTGGCGCACGCAATATTTCCACTTTCCCGTGCACCGCCCGGGAATCCAGCGGTCCGAGCAGCTTCGTGCAGATATCCGCCTGGCTGCGACCGGTGAAAATCTTTCCGCCGTCCTTTTAGGTCTCAACACAAACAATCCCGCAAAGTGGCTGCGATTGCAGGAACTAATCTCAACGGTCGTTCCTGAGGTAGGCCGTTTAAGACTCTCGACGAAAGACAGTTCCGTCCAGGTTGTTTTTGACGACGAGTATTCTGGGGCGCTCAGTCACAACTTAAAAGACTTGGGCAGCGGAGTCGAGCAGTTACTGCTGACGCTTGTACTGGGGATGTCACAAGAGCAAGGATCACTCATCGCGCTCGAAGAGCCTGAGACATCACTTCACCCTGGTGCGCAGCGAGCCCTGCTTGGCCACCTGAGCGAGTGGGCCGAGGAACGACAGTTCATCATAACGACGCACTCACCCGTCTTGCTCGATGGCTTGCAGCGAGCGGCCGTCAAGGTAGTCCGTCGCGAAAACGGTCAATCCTCGATCGGATCTGTTGACTCACCGGCGGTTGACGCATTGCAGGAGCTCGGCGTGCGATTGACGGATGTCCTGTCCGCTGAACGCATCCTTCTAGTTGAGGGGCCTAGCGATCGCGATGTACTTCAGGCTTGGTTTCCTCAGCTTGCAACCGATCCGCGCGTTGCAGTGATTCTGGGGGTTGGCGGCGACAATTCAAGGCTTGCCCATATTCTGAATGAGTGGGTTCAAAAGGCGGATCGCCTTGGCGTAAGGAAGGTTCTCTTCATTAGGGACCGCGATGAGCTTGCCTCGAACCAGATCGAGAGACTCCTCAGCAAAGGCTCGGTCCATGTGTTAAATCGGCGTGAACTAGAAAACTACTTGCTTGATTCCCAAGCGATTAGTCTCACGCTACCGTCAAAAAACGGAGAATCGATTGCCCCCGAATCAATCGAACGGTTTCTTAGGGAACATGCAAACGAACTCCGCGATCGCGTCGTCCTGAAGCGTGTATGCGCGCGGCTCGGAGCGCTAGTTTACGTCGATCACGAGCTTCGCGCTTCACTGTCATCGAAGGGTGCAACCGCCGAAGAGCTGATCGACGCAGTTGTTGAAAGAATCCCTTCCCGTGATCAGATGGCACAGGATATACGCGAATTGTGGGCAGAGGAATCACGCGCAGTCGTCGAGTCCTGGGACGACGAATGGGCCTCCCTAGCACCTGGTGAAGAATTGCTGGTGGCCACATGGAGTGAATTTAGCTCAGGTAGGTTTAGCAAGAAGAGAGACGGTGTGAGAATCGCTAGAAATATGACCACGCCACCCCTAGAAATCACCTCTGCGATCAGCGACTTTCTAGGCATTGCACAATAAATTATGATTCGGACTCCGCCGATCCTTGAGTGTTGCCATTCCCTCCTTCCCCGTCGGGCCTCTCCTTCACGCCGAGCACCAGAACTGCGAGATCAGCACGAACCCGGTTTCTCAGGTCTTGATCTTCGATTGCGGCGGCCAGTTCGCGCGCGGCGCTGAGTCTGCGATCCTCTTGGCTCTCCTCCCGAAGCAGGACGCCTTGATCACCCATGCTTTTCCGCGTTCTATTCGATTGCACGAAAAATACCGAGGACGTCAAATTGACGACTACTCCAGCAACGCTTACCAGGACTGCTGAATATTTAGCACCATTGGTTGGCGCGTTCCAGATCGCTAACGCACCGCCGGCAATCAGGATAATCGCACCTAGAGACATGAATATTACGCTTACCCAAAAGCTCAGCTTCGCCTGGGCCAATCCTTCAGTGTAGATTTCACGCAAGATCGCTTCTTGTTTCTGAAGCGTATCCGATGCGCGCACAGTGGCTAAATCCGTGGCCTGTTGGTTGATGTGCGCTACACCACCGGGCTCAACATTTATATGAATTTCTTCACCAGAGGACTCTTCGACTCGGTCTCTAATTTGGTCGGCGTAACGATCAAAGGGACTCGAAACCCTAGTTCCCAGTACAGTCAGAGCGAGTCCGACGCCGGCAGCTAGGGGAACTGTACCCGCCAGACTTGCATCACGAACGAAGAGCAGAGCGCAACCAACCGCAAGAAGAAGGGCCGCTAGCACCAGAATTACTACAACAAACCACGTCGGCTGAGTCCTAGGATTTCCCTGGTTAACCATTCGGAAGGAACTAGATGGTGATTGTATTTCTAGATTACGGCTGGGGGCAGCATCAACAGCAGCAGGACCCTGCTCAGTCGTAGAGCCGTGGACGCTAGTACCGGGCATCTGATCCCTCTTCCCATGGATGGCTCTGAGATACTGTCAGACGCCATTGATCGATCGACATGCCGCCCCGCAGATTCATCCGTTCGCCATACGAAGTCCACCGATTGGCTTCAGCCTTCTCGACGTCTGCGCGAGGGCTTGCATCCCAACATTGGATGCGACATGGTGCGCTCATCTGCAAGGACATCGCCGCAGTCCGCGCCCGGCTGGTTGGCAGGCAGGCCCGGACTGCGATCGTCTCGTGCGCTTCGGACGAGACAACGCACGTCGTCGGTGGCAGGTGCGCGAGCGCACAAGCAAGCGAGTATCACAGCTACGTCGCCGAGGCCGGCTTGACGCGGCGCCGGATCCCGCAGTACACCCTGCAGCGGCGAAAGCCGCGCACGGCAAATACGCGTCCAAGTTTCGCGCGAACTTTCGTTTGCAGCCAAGTTTTCGCAGGTCAATCACTTGCGCCTGAACGCTCGGTCGCCGCCCTCCGGAGGCGGGGGCGCAGGTTCGAATCCTGCCGGGGGCACACAGCGCGCAGCGCGAGTGAACAGCCAAAACGAAGCCCTTGACCAGCAGTTCTGCGGTCAAGGGCTTCGCTCGTATGTCCGGCTGTCACCGGCTGAATCCCGCCATGAAGCACCCACCCTGGACCGACCCGACCCATTCGCCCTGGCGAACGGCCCGGTGTCAGCGGCTTCACCGATCAGAATTCCTCCGCCACGCCGTCGGTTCTGGTGGCTCCCTCGCACCGGTGGAAGGATTGGTGACCATGACCGACGCTGGACCGCTGGGCGCTGACGAGGCCTCGTTCATCGCGGTGGCTCGCTCAGGCGATACGGCGCGGTTTGCGCTCATCACGGAGCGCCACCGGCGTGAGCTGCAGGTGCACTGCTACCGGATGCTTGCGAACTACGAGGACGCCCAGGACATGACGCAGGAGACGTTCCTGCGAGCGTGGGACAAGCGGGAGTCGTTCAAGGGCCACGCTGCGCTGCGGACCTGGCTGTACCGGATCGCGACGAACGTCTGCCTCGACTTCCTGGAGAAGCGCAACGATCGCACACCCGTACCGTCCGGGCTGGCGGACGTCGGCTCCGAGGTGCTGTACCTGCAGCCGTACCCCGATCGGATGCTCCCCGAGGACCCGCAGGAATCGGTGGTGGCGCGGGAGACGATCGAGCTGGCGTTCATCGTCGCCGTCCAGCACCTGCCGCCGCGGCAGCGGGCGGTGTTCATTCTGCGCGACGTCGTCGGCTGGCCGGCGTCGAAGGCCGCCGACGCCCTCGATCTGACCATCGCATCGGTGACCAGCGCGCTGCAGCGGGCGCGCGTGACGATGCGCGAGCAGCTGCCCGACCGCCGCCTCGACTGGCGGAGCCCTGCAGCCCACGAGCTGTCGAATGACGAGCGCGGCGTGGTGAAGTCGTACATCGACGCCCATGAACGCAACGACCTCGACGGGCTGATGTCCCTGCTGCGCGACGACCTGCGCTTCGTGATGCTGCCCGAGGCGGGCACCTCGGTCGTCACGGCCAAGGACGCGGTGGACGGATGGGTCTCCGGTGGGCTCTTCCAGCCAGGCCACGACGACTGGCGCTGCATCGCCACGACGGCCAACCGCATGCCCGCCGCCGCACTGTACCTCCGCACCCCTGACGACCCGGAGTACCGGCTGTTCGCCATCGCGGTCCTGCACGTCGTCGACGGGAAGATCGCCGAGCTCACCGGATTCGACGCCACCGACAAACCATGGCTGGACCTGCCCCCGACACTGTGATCAGACGAGTCCAGCGCCACGAGCCGGGCAACTGGCCCGTGCTCATCGCCTCGTCTCGTATCGGGTCAGCGGGACGCCGCCGGGAAATGCCCGCGTCTCCACGAGGCTCGGGTTCACCCAGCTGTCCAGCGCGGTGAAGAATGGCGTGCCGCCGCCCACCAGGACCGGCACGGTGACCAGCATGTACTCGTCGATCAGCCCGTCGCCCCCACCCTGTCGGACCACCACTGGAACAGCTCGTCGCTCGGCGACGAGTCCGGCCCCTCACCGCCACTCCAGCCGAGGTCGTCGCCGGGCGCGGCGATGTAGCCGTCCAGGGTCACATTCATGCCGAAGGTCAGTTTCCGCATCACGCCAGCCTCTCGTAAGTCGATCTCATACCTACAGACGGGCGCTGCGCGAAACCTCATCGGTGCGCGCTGCTGGCAACGGGCCGGCCGCCAGCGCAGGATCTCCGCACCCTTGTCGAGGCAGACGGCATAGAGGTACGCGGTGACGACCAGTCGGCCACCGGACTTGTCGGCGGCGGTCCGAACGCGGCGATCTGCGCCCGCTTGGACGCCTGTGCCGGACACCACCAACAATTCCACGTGGGCCGGAAATCCTTCAACGAGGCATACGTGTGACTCGACGGCTGGCGGCGAGTCTCATCGGCGGCACAATTCAATGCTGTGGCAGAACCTACGTGGACGGCGAGCCTGACTGACGTCGTTCGCAGGCGCGCGGCTTCTCAGCAGCCGGCGCCATCGGCAGTACTCGGGATCCTCATGGAGATCGTCGGGCATTGGGCAGAGGCCACCGACCAGCATGGTGTTCGGTGGGACGTGGCGGCGTGGCGGGCGCTGAAGAGCGGGCGCTGATCGGATGTCCACAATCGAGGGCTACCGGGCTGTAGGCCATCAAGGGCTTCCTTGAGCCCTGACCACAGCACCGGTAGCGCCTCGTCGAGGCCTTCGACGCGCCCGCCGGAGCGTCGAACGCTGAGCGGGGCTCAGGATTGACCGGTTTTTGTATCGCCGAGTGATCTGTCATGCCAGATGGATGCGTGGTCCGCTTGAGGTCCCGAAGGCTTCGAGGAGGATCGATGTCAATCAAGGGTCGATGGCTTGGGCGGGTGCTGCTCGCTGGGTTCTGCTCCTTGCTCGTTGTGGGGGCCACGCCCTCAGGGGCGCTGGCCGCGCTGGCGCTGACTGCAGATGTTCCCAACAACACCTTCAGCCCGTGGACGTGGAGCTTCAATGTGACGGTGCCGCGGTGGAATGTGGTCTTCGTGCATCCGTACCAAGGGGGTGACGAGGACCTGAGCATCACGCGGGCCGGGGTGCGGCTGGCGCAGACGGGGTCGACGCAGGTCAGTGAACAGGCCAGCGCCCGGATGGACTTCATCGCGCTCAACAACCACTACCTGCCGCTGGGTGCGTACACCGCCAACACGACGACCTACAGCGGCAGTCCGGCGTACCAGATCATTTTCCGGCAGTCGGCGGGGACCATCACGCCGCATCCGTTCAATTCGCCGGCGCGGTTCGTCGCGGCGAGCACGAATGCCAAGGGGTACGCGATGCTCGGCACGATCTACGACCTGCAGACGCAGATCGGGCAGGACCTCATCATCTCGGCCGACACGCCGGGTGGGGTGTTCCTTGTCGCGGACTACGCCACCATGCCGATTCCGACTCCCGTGCCGCCGGTCTGCTGCGTGAGGATCTCGGCGATCTCGCGGTGGTTGTCGCTGGAGTTCCTGAAGGACAGCGAGCGGTGCATCCGGGTCAGCGGTGACGGTTCGCTGCGGGGGCTGGTGGTGCTGTTCCGCGACGGGCCCGGTGACGCGGCGCCGCCGACCCGGCGGTTCAACGTCGAGTACGCCACGACGGCGCAGGCGGAGTCGCGCGGCTGCCGGTGGGCGACGATGCAGGAGTAAGTGGCCGATGAAACAGGAACCGCCCGGCCCCCCTTCCACCGGGGGTGCCGGGCGGTGTTGGTGCTGTGTGGGCTAGGCCGAGATGTCGAGGAACGAGGCCCAGCTGTTGTTGTACTCCGCGAAGTTCGCGTGGTTGT
>NZ_JBFAJA010000172.1:0-12833 GCF_040654975.1 Dactylosporangium sp. NPDC050588
AGGCGATTCCAGCATTTCCGACTACCGTAACGCCGCTGACCTGCGATTCCCTCCGCGCCCGTGCCTAGAACAGCCGCTCAGCTGCGGAACGCGGGGATCACCCAGCGCTACTTCGGGCAGTTCCATCCGACCAGGAAAGACCGATGGGTGTTCGGCGACCGCGAGACCGGCGCCTACCTCCAGAAGTTCGCCTGGACACGGATCGTGCGGCACATCATGGTCAAGGGCGCCTCGTCACCCGACGACCCGACCCTGACCGAGTACTGGGCCCAACGCCGCCGGAAGTCAGAACGCGAGTCCACCACCGACCTCCTCCGCCGACGCCTCCTTCGGGACCAGCGCGGGCGCTGCGCGGCCTGCGGCGGACTCCTGCTCCCGGACGACCAACAGCCGCAGTCCCCACAAGACTGGGAACACCGGCTCGCGGCCGCTCGAAAAGAGATCGTCAAAACGATCCGCTTCGCGACGCACGGCCCACCGCACGCACCGGACCTGCACCTGGTCCACAACACATGTCAGACACGCACCGGCCAACAGCCAACGTAGACACCCGCGAGCCACCAGGGCTTGCTTGAGCCGTGTGCCGCGACGAGTGGCACGCACGGTTCTTAGGGGGCTCCGGCGCAGCAATGCGCCGGAGCTACCCGACACCGATCCGGCGTTCAAAGCGCAACCCCGGCGGAGCGTGCAATGCCTGATCGACTTCCTCAAGGGCAACTTGCGACGACGGGCCGCCGCAAGACCCTCGCCCGTCCACAGGTATTCCCGCTCCACCACCAACCGTCCGTATCACGACGTCATACACGGGAGCACGGCGCTACCAGGAACGGCACTGATCATCACCGCCGCAGAGCACATCTGATGCGGGTGCGGTGAACTGCCGGCGGACCCGGTCCGGCACCGCCGGACGTCCTTCTCGCCGACCCGTCAACCCGCAGCCTGCAGATCCTGGGTGACCCGGCGGGGTTCAAGGACGACATCGCGATCCACGGCGCGCTCATGGGCATCGACGCGATGCTGACCGCGGTTGCGATTCGCCGGGAGCCAGGACGCGAGGGCCAGGAGGTGCGGTCCTGGCGTGGCGGGTGCCGGCCAGGACCGCACCGATCAGCGCGCACGGCCTGATGCGAGCTTCATCGGATCGTCAGGCCCAGGCGGGGACGACGGCCCAGCTGACGTCGTCGGTCCAGGCGGTGGCCGAGTCCCAGGTGTTCGTGCCGCCGTTGCTGGCGATGTAGACGCTGTTGTTGTAGTGGCGGATGTACCGGTCCGGGAAGTTCGACGACGCGAACGAGTTGCCCTGTCCGTTGCGGCCTGTCTGCGGGCAGAACGTGGCGTCGGCGGCGAACAGCGCGGTGCCGTCGTTGGCGTGCAGGTACAGCTGGTAGTTCTGGTGGCGCAGGTAGCTGCCGGGGGTGTTGCGCGACTCGAAGGAGACGCAGGAGGCGTTGGCCAGGCCGGCCCGCACCGTGAACGACGCGTTGGCCTTGTCGGTGGCAGAGCTGGATGCGGTGACGACCTGGGTGGAGACGGTCGCGCCGGCGTGGCTGACGTAGCGGGTGGTGCAGCAGACCGTGGTGGCCCGCAGGGAGATGTTCGAGCCGACCGTGGGGCCGCTGCTGGTGCCGGCGGTGCTGTAGCCGGCGGCCACGATGTTGGCCTGGACGGCGTTCTCGGTGGCGTCGGAGGGGTATCCGGAGGTCATGACACCCTCGTAGAAGGTGCCGGCGCCGCTGATGCTGTTGTCGCCACCGATGCCCAGAATGATGGCGCCTTCCTTCTTCATCGGGTTGTAGCCGGCGGCGTTGGGCCGGGCGCCGTTGTAGAAGGTTGCGAGGTTGCCGGTCTGGGCGTTGCCGCCGCGGATGGCCCAGTGGTTCGGTTCACCCTTGACGATTGCGGTCAGGAAGCGGTGGCTGATGCTCGGGTCCGCGGCGTTGTTGCGCGGGTTGGCTCCGGAGAACAGGCCGTTCTCGAGATCCGCCATGATCCACGGGCCGTTGCCGGCACCGGAACCCCAGATCTTGTTGCTGCCGAAGTAGATGGCCTCCATGGTGCCGTTGCCGTTGTCGCGGCTGTTCGTCTCGGCGTTGCCGTAGTCGAAGCAGCAGCCGCCGTTGGAGTGGGTGCCGTCGAAGATGGCGTACATGCCCTCGGGCTGGTCGCCGCGGGCGATGCCGTTGGTGGCGTTGTTGCGGTAGCCGGTGCCCGGGGACACGAAGACGCCGTACGCCTTGTGACCGTTGACCGTGATCGGTGCCGCGGTGGCGTTGGCGAGGTTGTCGTAGCCGCCGGCCGCCGGCCCCCTGAAGCCACCGGGGGGTGCCTGGGTGAGGCGATTGTTGCGGCCGGACTGGTCGTAGATGATCGTGATCACGCAGGAGGTGTTGGCGCAGAAGGTGTCCTGCGTCGCGGCGTTGGCATAACTGCCGGCGCTGACCGGTGCGACATCCCGCGTGGTGTTGTCGGAGGCTCGGCGAACTTGGTAGAGCGGGCCGCTGTACGTGCCGTAGAGCGCCCGGGTGGTGCTGTGCGCTGCGACGCAAGGCGTGCCGCCGGAGGCGTAGATGTCGCACGGCAACGACGTCGCCGCCTGTGAAGTGCCGACGCCGGCGGCCAGTAGGCCGGCGACGAGGGCGCCGGCGAATGCGGCCGCGAGGGTCACGCGGCGCAGGCTTCGGTGTTCTCGTAGTGCCATGGTTGCCTTACCTCTTCCGTAGCGGGGGTGTGTCGGTGCTGGTACGTGTGTGGTTAGACGGCCCTGCGGGTGAAGCGCTGGTTGGGGTTGCCGGAGTAGGCGTACTGGGAGATGCGGGCACCGTCTGCGGTTGAGCGTTCCCACACGTCCATGGCGAGGCCGGACTGCCGGTTGACGAGGCTGACCGTGCCGCCCTGCTCGGTGAGGCGCCATTGCTGGCCGGCGGCGTTGGTGTCGGGCTGCTGCGTGATGGCGGCGCCGCTGGTGTTGCCGGCGACCTGCAGGACCAGGCCGCTGTGACGGGCCTTGATGCGGACATAGCCGCCGCCGGCGTCGATGAACGCGAACTGCTGATGCTGCCCGCCGTTACTCGTCCACTGCGCGAGGCCGGCCCCGGCCGCGGTGGATGCGCCGGTGATCTCAGCGACCTTGCCGCTGTGCTGGGCCACCAGGTTGAAATACGTCGAGGCCGGCGGCGGCTCGCTCGAACCCGGCACGAACTCCCACCTGGTCGTGGACGACGTCGCATCAGCGGCGAGCCGGTCCCGGGCGGATGTGTCGCCGTACAGACTCCACCGCATCCAGTCGACAAAGGTCCGCATGGACAGGGCGTTGCCGAAGAAGTTGCCGTGGTCGCCGCCGACGAAGGTGAGGAACGCCTTCGCCGCGGGCAGTTCCGAGTACGCCTGCCGGGCCGAGGTGTACGGGCAGGTGGGGTCCCGGTCGCCGTGGACGAACAGCACGTTGGCGCGGACTGTGCCGTCCGGGTTGCCCATGTCGACGCAGGACATCGGGATCGCCGCCTTGATCCGGGGGTCGGGGAAGGCGGTGAGCATCGCGTGGGTGGTCATGCCGCCCATGGAATGCCCGGACATGCCGACGCCGACGGTGGTGTCGATGTGGCCGGCCAGCGGGTCGCCGCCGGTGGTGTTCAGCGCGAGGGTCCGGGTGATGGCCTCGGAGTTGTCCCTGGGCAGTTCGCCGTTGTACGTGTCACCGATGCCGACGCCGGGCACGCTGACGGCGGGGACGATGAAGCCGGCTGCGGCCAGCGGGCGGATGACCGACAGGGCGCCCTGCGGGGTGCCGCCGAGGCCGTGCTGGTACGCGCAGACGGGGAAGACGCCCGGGGCGACAGGGGCGTTGGTGACCGGGCTGCCGCCGGGGGTGCCGGTGGCCGGGTAGTACACGAAGGTGGTGATCCGGCGGGTGCCGCGCGTCCAGTTGTACTGGCGCACACCCACCGCGAACGGCGTGCTCGGCGCGGCCCGCAGCGCAGCGGCGGTGCCGGCGTTCGCCTGCCAGGCTCCGAGCCAGGACGCCGCCCCCACACTCGCCGCTCCCGCGGCGCCCAGCCTCAGCAATGTACGTCGTTGCATGAACATGACTCCTTGTATCGGTTCGAGGGACAGGTGTTGCAGTTATCCGAGGCGCCATTGCTGGTTGCTGCCGTTGTTGCAGGCCCAGAGGTCGACCAGGGTGCCGTTGGCGGTGGAGGCGCCGGTGACGTCGAGGCAGAGCCCGGACTCGACGCCGGTGATGGTGCCGTTGGCATTGACGTTCCACTGCTGGTTGGCGCCGCCACCGCAGTCCCAGATGATGACCCGGGTGCCGTTGGTGGTGCCGTGACCGGCCGCGTCCAGGCACTTGCCGCCGTACACCCGCAGCTGTTTGCCGGAGGTGTACGTCCACCGCTGGTTGGTGCCGCCGTGGCAGTCCCAGATCGCCACCTGCGTGTCGTTGGACTGCGACGCGTTCGGCACGTCCAGACACTTCCCCGCACCCACCGCACGGACCGGCCCGCCGGCGGCAGGCGGGGTCGTGGGGTTGGTGCCGTTCAGCGCCTGGGTCAGCGGGCCGAACCACTTCGCGGCGATCTTCTGGTTGCCGCCGTTGTTGGGGTGTACGCCGTCGCCGGTGTCGGTGGCGGTGTTGAAGCCGGTCCACTGGTCCACGACGGTGATCGGTGACGCCGATGTCGTCTTGGCGGCGGCCCACGCCGGGATCGCGGTGTTGAGGTTGACCACGCGCTGGCCGCACTGCGGGCAGTTGCCCGGGTTCATCGGAAGGATCTTCGCGACGAGGATCTTCATGGCGGGGTTGCTGGCCCGCATCTGGTCGACCAGCCGGCTGAACGCGGCCAGGATGATGGCCGGGGCGATGTTGCTCCAGACGTCGTTCGTGCCGAGGTGCATGACGACGACGTCGGGCCGGGTCGCGGACAGCCAGCCGGGCAGCTGGTTCTGGTTGGCGATGTTGGTGGCGAGATAGCCGCCGTGGCCTTCGTTGTCGCCGTCGTGGCTGACGCCGCAGCCCTGCGCCGGCAACGTGCCGACGAAGTCGATGTTCGTGTAGCCGGCGCTCTGCAGCTGGTTCCACAGCAGGGCCCGCCAGCAGCCGGGTGAGCCGGTGATCGAGTCGCCGAGCGGCATGATGCGGACCGGCTGGGCGGCCCGGGCCGGCTCGGCCGGCTGGACCGCGACGAAGGCGGCCGCCAGCAGCAGTGCGGCGAGGACGGTGGAGAAGGGGAATCTGCGATGCATTGGACGACTCCTGAGAGGTTTGGAGGGGCCGGGCGCCGCCACGCCCAACCCGTGCCCGTTGATCTGATGCAGTCGGCGGTGCACTGGCACCTACCGCGGTGGACCGGGTGCCGCCGCCCCCGACGGCACCCGGCCCCGGCGTAGCCCGCCAGCTAACGCCGGGTCCACTTCTGGTTACTGCCACCGGTGCAGTTCCAGATCTCCACCGCGGTGCTGTTGGCGGTGCCCGCGCCGGTCACGTCCAGGCACAGCCCGGACTCGCGGCCGACGACCGTCCCGTCGCTGTTGAGCGTCCATTGCTGGTTGGCGCCGCCGTTGCAGTCCCAGATCTGCACCCTGGTGCCCGCGGCCGTGGCGTGGCCGGGGACATCGAGGCACTTGTTGCCGTACACCTGCAGGGCGCCGTTGGACAGCGCGACCCAACGCTGGTTCGTGCCGCCGGTGCAGTCCCAGATCGCCAGCTGCGTGCCGTTTGCCGTGCTGGCGCCGGGCACGTCGAGGCACCGGTTGGAGCCGACACCCCGCAGCACGCCACCGGAGCCGCTCGGCGACGGCGACTGGGTGCCGTCGAGCCCCCAGCCGTGACGGAGCCGGTCGAGCCCGGACTGGTTGGTGACGGTCAGCGACAGGTTGGTGCCGCTGCCGGTCAGTGACGTGATCGCGCAGGAGGCGTTGAAGCACGGGCCGGGGCCCTGCGTCTGGTTGGCTTCCTTGACCCCGGTCCACACCAGCGAGCCCATGCCCAGCTCGCGTACCGTGTCGGTGAGCGCGTAGAAGTACGACACGTTGTTGTTGCCGTCGCGGGGGCCGTTGTAGTTCACGCCGGTGTTCATCGGCACCCCGAACTCGGTGAGGATGGCCCGGTCGGCGTGCCCGCACAGGCGGGCCTTGAAGCTGTTGACCCAGTCTGCCTCGGTCGGGTGGGTCTCGCCGCCCAGGGTGTACATGTGGATCGACAGCAGGGTCCCGTTCAGCCGGGCGTCGCTGCCCACGGCGCACAGGTCGATGTCCGACCAGAGCCCCGGCACCACGATCCGGCCGCGCGGGATGGTCGAGTACCGCTGCAGGAACGCGGCCGCGAGGTTGGTCAGCTCGGTCGCGCTGTATCCCCACGGCTCGTTGACAATGTCGAAGTAGAACCGGCTGTTGCTGCCGTACTTGGCGATGACCGTGTCCCACATCGTGTAGAACGCGTTCATGTCGCTGATCCGGCCGCCGGTCGGTGGCCAGGGTGCGATCATCACGTTCATGCCCAGCGCGTTGGCCGCGTCGTACGCCGCGGTCAGGCTGCCCCACCACGGCGACGACGTGGTCTGCGGGTTGATCCCGAACCGGATGGTGTTGGAGCCCAGGTTCTGGAATCCCTTGAGGATCGCGGTGGATTTGGTGTAGGTGGTCGCGTAGTTGTCCGACTTCGACAGCCCGATCGGGACGTTCTCGTCGTAGAGGAAGTTGTCCCTGGCGTCCGCCCAGTTGACGCCACGGAACTGGCTGGTGGCGGCATTCGCCGGTGCGCCGGTCGCCACGTACACGCCGAGCATGCCCAGCAGCACGGCGAGGGCCGCACCGAGCGAAGCGAGGCGCCGTGGACGTCCACATACGGTCATTGGTCCTCCAGGTCAGATGCGCTTGTGGTGACGGTTATCCAGTCGCTCATCCCAGGCGCCATTGCTGGTTGCTGCCGTTGTTGCAGGCCCAGAGGTCGACCAGGGTGCCGTTGGCGGTGGAGGCGCCGGTGACGTCGAGGCAGAGCCCGGACTCGACGCCGGTGATGGTGCCGTTGGCATTGACGTTCCACTGCTGGTTGGCGCCGCCACCGCAGTCCCAGATGATGACCCGGGTGCCGTTGGTGGTGCCGTGACCGGCCGCGTCCAGGCACTTGCCGCCGTACACCCGCAGCTGTTTGCCGGAGGTGTACGTCCACCGCTGGTTGGTGCCGCCGTGGCAGTCCCAGATCGCCACCTGCGTGTCGTTGGACTGCGACGCGTTCGGCACGTCCAGACACTTCCCCGCACCCACCGCACGGACCGGCCCGCCGGCGGCAGGCGGGGAACTGACGGGTGGGGACGAAGGCTGGCCGGTGGAGCCGTACGGGCATTGGCTGAGGTACCGCGAGACGCCGGTGGAGTCCGCGAGGGACGGGCACAGGAACTGCGCGTAGCGGTTGTCGTTGTCGAGGAAGATCTTCAGCCAGGGGATCTCCCGACGGGTCACCTGGGAGTTGCCCCAGGTGGGGAACCCGTGCCCGCCGCCGGTGAGCTCCACGTAGGCACCCGGCGTGGTGGCCGGCTTGGTGGCCCACAGGCTGTTGATCGAGGACGGGGTTATGGTGCCGTCGTCCCGCGCGCCCATGATCAGCGTCGGCACGCGGACGTTGGACAGGTTCTGCGAGAACGAGGCCGGCGCGAGGGGCACGGCCGCCTTCAGTGAGGGCCTGCGCATGGCCGCGCTGATGGCGCCGCCACCGCCCATGGAGTGCCCGAGCACGGCCAGCCGGTTCGGGTCGACCCGCTCACGGACCGCGCTCTGCCCGGTGAGGTAGTCCAGCGCGGCCAGCAGCTGGGTGCCCCGGGCGGTGTCGTAGTCGGTGGGGCTGTTGGTGTCGATGCCGATCACGACGAACCCGAAGGACGCCAGCCAGGGCCCCATCCAGGCGCCTTCGGCGGCCCAGCTGGCGGTGTAGCCGGGCACGGCCGCGATCGCGCCCCAGGTCCCCTGACTCGTGTCGGTCGGATAGTAGATCTTTCCGCCGTTGAAGCCGAAGCCGCGCGGCACGGTGATCTCCGCGGTGGCGAACGTGCCGCGGCTGGCCGCGACGCTCTGCACCGTGGGATCCGGCCCGCGCTGGAACGAGGCCGCGTCCGCCGAGGGCGAACGGGTCAGCATCGCGGCCCCTGCGGTGGCCACGCTCAGCGTGACCGCGGCCGCGACGGCGGCGATGCGCCGGCCACGCCGGGACAGGGAGCCGCGGGCCGGCCGGTGCGCCCCGGCACCGCCCGGCGCCCCGCGTTCCGGGTCGCCACCCGGCACCGGCCGGATGTTGCCGCCGCGACCGGCACGTGCGTTTGCGTGCATGTACCTCACACCTTCCGGAAGGTCGTCTGCCACCACCTCGGCCGCCGGCAGCGCCCTCGGTGGGGGATCCGGCGCGACCAGGGGAAGGCCGGTCGCGCCGGGGTCGGGTCGGTCAGACCTTGGTCCACTTCTGGTTGCTGCCGCCGGTGCAGTCCCAGACCTGGACCCTCGCGCCGTTGGCCGTCGCGGCACCGTTGACGTCCAGGCACTTGTTGGCGCCCACCGCGGTCACCGTGCCGTCGGCGTTCGTCCGGAACTGCTGGTTGGGCTGGCCGTTGCAGTCCCAGATCTCCACCGCCGTGCCGTTGGCCGTGCCCTGGTTGTAGACGTCCAGGCACTTCGTGCCGTAGTAGACCCGCAGCTCACCGGCGGCCGTGGCGGTGAAGCGCTGGTTGGCGCCGCCGTTGCAGTCCCAGATCTCGGCGAGGGTGCCGTTGGTCTGCGAGGCGCCGGTGATGTCCAGGCACCGCCCCGATCCCTGCCCGCGCAACGCGAAACTGGTACCCGGGTTGGTGGTGCCGCCACCGGTCACGATGTACATCGCCGCGCCGTGTGCCGGCACCGACGCGCTGACGGTGCCGCTGGTGGTGGTGCTCGCGTGCGCCCACAGGTCACGCACCGTGTAGCTCGACGCGGCGCCGAGTCCGATCTGGGCGGCGGAGGTGGCGATGGTGACGGCGCTGGAGGCCCGGTTCAGCAGCACCACGGCCATCGACCCGTTCGACATCGGCTTGGTCCAGATCTCGGAGTTGCCGAAGTCGGCGATCCGGTTGCCCTGCCGGCCGCCCCAGTCCTGGTTGACGGCGATGACCTCGGTGTTGGTCAGGATCGACCGGGTGGCCGCGCTCATGGTCCGCAGGTCGTTGCCGGCCAGCAGCGGCGCGTTGAGCAGCGCCCACAGGCTGAAGTGGGCCCGGGACTCCGTGTCGGACAGGCCGTTGCCGACCTCCAGCATGTCCGGGTCGTTCCACGCGCCCGGTTTCGACGCGCCGGCGTAGCCGGGCTGGGCGTCGAGGATCCCCATGACGGAGTTCCAGTTGCCCTGGATGTCACCGGTGTTGCGCCACGAGTTGCCCGTCGCGGGTCCCCACTGGCCGACGTTGTCCTGGCCCCAGTTGCACAGCGCGAACAGGATCGGCCGGCCGGTGCGGGCCAGCGCGTCGCGCATGGCGGTGTACCGCTGCTGGCCGCTCTGGCCGCCGTGGTCACCGCAGTTGTCGTACTTCAGGTAGTCGATGCCCCACGACGCCCAGGTGTTGGCGTCGCGCTGCTCGTAGCCGAGGCTGGCGGGGTAGCCCGCGCAGGTGGTGGTGCCGGCCGAGGAGTAGATGCCGAGCTTCAGGCCCTTGCCGTGGACGTAGTCCGCGAGCGCCTTCATCCCGTTCGGGAACTTGGTCCGGTCGGGCACCAGGTTGCCGCTGCTGTCGCGGCTGCGCTCCGACCAGCAGTCGTCGATGTTGACGTAGGTGTACCCGGCGGCTGCCATGCCGCTGGACACCATCGTGTCGGCGGTCTGCCGGATCAGGCTGTCGTTGACGTTGCAGCCGAAGCTGTTCCAGTCGTTCCAGCCCATCTGCGGGGTGCGGGCGAGGTTGTTCTCCAGTGCCTGCGCGGGTGCGGCAGACAACAGCCCGACCGGTATCGCGGCGGCAGCCAGCAGTACCGGTAGCGCCAGGCGCAACAGTTGACGCACGGGTTCTCCTTCGTGGGGTGTCGGCGGGACGTCGGGCGGAGGTACTCAGCGCAGGTTCGGCACCTCGTCGCGGGTGACGACGTATGCGCTGGTGTAGACGGTCCGCAGCAGTGCGGTCGGGTTGGTGGAGGTGTTGGTCAGCCACGTGGTGTGCCAGGTGTTGAACAGCACCCACCGGGTCCCGGTCGACTGCAGCTGCGCCGGGTCGGGGATGGGCCCGTTCTCGTGCAGCGCGATCGGGATGCCGCCCCCGGCGATGGCACGCGTGGCGTTGTACAGACCGTTCTGGGCGCTGTGGTCCCCGGCGTAGGTGTCGGCGCCGGCGACGTCGACGGACGCCTTGCCGGGGTAGAACGACGCGTTGGGTGCGCCGTTGTACGGGTGCAGCCAGACCAGGTTGTGGATGCCCTTGGTCCGGGTGAGGTAGTTGAATGTGAACTGCCACAGCCGCACGTACTGGGCGCCGCCTTCCATGCTCCACCAGAACCAGGTGCCGCCGGCCTCGTGGTAGGGCCGCCACAGCACCGCTCCACCGCCGTCCTGCACGACCTTGAGCTGGGCGGCCACGGCGTCCAGGCGCCGGGTGAGCCGGGTGTGGTCGGCGGTGCCCGGGGTCAGCGCGGCGTTGATGTCGCCTCGCATCTGCGACCCGGCGTAGCCGTCGCTGTCCTGGGCCGGGGAGCCCATGTGGTAGCCGACCATCGGGATGCCGCCGGAGTTCCACCACGCCAGGGCCCGGGCGCCGAACGTCGGCGAGTCGCCCATGTCCAGGCCGCGCACGGCCGGATACCTGCCGGTGTTGGCGTAGAGGTAGTTCATCTCGTAGTCCGGGCCCGCGACCCAGGTGGACTCCTGCTGGCCGGACAGGATGTGGTTGCCGGACTGGCTGTACAGGTAGCACAGCAGATTCCGGGCCTGACGCGTCGCCGCCGGGTCGACCGGAACCGCGGAACAGCCCGACGGCGGCGGCGACGCGGTCCCCGTGCTGCCGCTGCCTCCGGTCCAGCGCTGGTTGGCCTGCCCGTTGCACGCCCACAGCTCCACGCGGGTGCCGTTGGCGGTGGCGTTGCTGGTCACGTCCAGGCACAGTCCGGACGGGGTGGAGCGGATGCTGCCGTCGCTGCTGCGGGCGAAGCGCTGGTTGGCGCCGCCGTTGCAGTCCCAGATCGCCAGGATGGTACCGGCGGTGCCGGCGCCGCCGGGCACGTCGAGGCACTTGCGCTCGTTGAACGTGCGCAGTTCACCGGCCGCGGTGAACACCCAGCCCTGGTTCTGCTGGCCGTTGCAGTCCCAGATCTGGACCTGGGTGCCGTTGGTCGAGGCGTTGCCGGTCACGTCCAGGCAGCGGCTGGACGCGACGCTGACCACGGGTGCACCGACGGCGGCGGACGCCACATGCAGGCTGATCAGCGTGCTCGCCACTGCGACGGCCGAGACGAGCACCGCGAGCAGCGCCGGCCGAGTGCGGCGGGATTTGCGGGTGGTATGCCGGGCGGACAAACCGGACGGCGCGGATCGACCACCCGGAGAACTCGTTGCGGGATGGGTCATGACCTTCCCCTTCGCGGGCCGGTGATCCGCCGGGCCGGTGGCGCAGATAGGGACCCGGCGGTCGTGAGGGCTGGCCGCGGCGGCGGCCGGCGCCTCCCGGTGGACGTTCGATGAGGCGTCCACCGGGAGGGTCGTGTCAGTAGACGTAGGGCCAGGCGGTGGCGTCGTAGCCGATCCGGTTGATGCCAAGGAACGACGCGCCGTTGTCGGCGTAGTAGTGGTAGAACAGCTGGTCGCCGTCGTTGTCGGCGAGGACCGCCTCGTGGCCGGGGCCGTGGATGCTGCCGTGGGAGGCGAGGACCTGGGTGCCGCCGCCTGCGAGCATGTCGCGTCCGGTCCGGTCGACGTACGGTCCCGTCGGGTTCGCCGACCGGCCGACCATCACCCGGTAGGTGCTGGCCGCGCCCTGGCAGCAGCGGTCGAAGGAGACGTACAGGTAGTACCAGGTGCCGCGTTTGACGATGACCGGCGCTTCGATGCCCGGGCCGTAGCTGGCGAGGCTGTGCATCGCGGTGCCGGACCGCTTGCCGGTGGCCGGGTCGAGCGGGATCAGCTTGATCCCGGACCAGAACGAGCCGAACGTCAGCCACCAGCGGCCCTGGTCGTCGACGAGCAGGTTCGGGTCGATGGCGTTGAAGTTGTCCGAGGTCCGGGACTCGATGACGAGGCCCTGGTTGGTCCAGCTGCCGGATGCGCCGGTGGTGCTGGTCGCCAGGAAGATCGCGGACCGGTTCGAGCCGAACGTCGACGCCGAGTAGTACATGTAGTAGCGGCCGTTACGGTAGGACAGGTCCGGCGCCCACAGGTTCTGCGCCCCGCCGGTGTAGGTCGTGGTCCACGACGCCCCGCCGGGGAACGCGGCGCCGGCGTTGCGGAACGTGACCCGGTCGGTGGAGGTCTTCAGGGCGATGTTGTTGCCGGTGTGCGCGACCAGGTAGCCGCCCTCCGGCCGCTTGACCACGGTCGGGTCGTGCACGCCGGTGTCGCCGGAGACCCGGTTCGGCTGCGGGTAGGACGCCGGTGGCGTGCCTGGTGTCGTGCCCGGCGTCGATGACGTGCCGCCGGGGGTGGTGGGGGTGGTGCCGCCGAGGCGGACCAGCTGCCACTGCTGGTTGGTGCCGTCCACGTCCTGGTAGGCGGCCAACCGGCCACCATCGGCGGTGGACCGCTCCCACACGTCGATGACCTTGCCGGACTGCCGGTTGACGAACCGGACGTACCCGCCGGCGGAGTCCTGCAACCGGAACTGCTGCGTCGCCGCACCACGATCCGT
>NZ_JBFAJA010000173.1:0-12510 GCF_040654975.1 Dactylosporangium sp. NPDC050588
GCCCAGCCCCCCCCCCCCCCCGGCCCCGGGGGGGGGGGGGCGCCCCCCCCCCCCCCCCCCCCCCCACACTCCTGCCCCCGTCCCAGGTTTGCCGACTTACCAGTTACAGCAATCCGGTAACCAGTAAGCCGGCAGGTCCATACCGCTCAGCCGGATGAACCGCCGGGTGCTTGGTGGCGCTTGGCGCCTGGTGGTCAGCGCGACAGGCGACGGTACTGCCTGATCGACAGCGGCACGAACACGGCGGTGAGCAGCGCGGGCCACAGCAGCGCGGGCCAGGTGTCGCCGCCGCCGGGGTTGCCGAAGAGGGCGCGGGTCGCGTCCGCGGTCGCGGACAGCGGGTTCCAGTGTGACAGTGCGCCGAGCCAGTCCGGCATGTCCTGCGGTGAGGCGAGCGCGCTGGACAGGAACGCGACCGGCCACACGAGGATCTGCACCGCGACGAGCAGTTGCGGGTTGCCGCTGAGCAGCCCCAGGTACACGCCGACCCACAGGACCGCGAACCGCAGCCACAGCAGCAGCCCGATCGCGGCCAGCGCACCGGCGAACCCGTCGTGCCAGCGCCAGCCGACGGCGAGCCCGCATCCGAGCATGACGAGCAGCCCGAGCGCCGAGGTGAGCAGGTCCGCGAGGGCCCGGCCGGTGACCTGCGCCGACGCCGCCATCGGCAGGGACCGGAACCGGTCGGTGACGCCGCGGCCGGTGTCGGTCGCGATCGCCGCGAACGTCGACTCGACCCCGAACAACATCGTCATCGCGAACATGCCGGGCAGCAGGTACTCGCGGTAGTCGCCACCGCCGGCGACGCTCATCCCGCCGCCGAGGACGAATCCGAACATCAGTACCAGCAATACGGGAAACAGCAGCATGACCACGATCTGCGCGGGCTGCCGGGCGAGGTGCGCCAGTTCCCGCTGGGTCATCACCCAGCCGTCGTGCAGCGCCCACTTCATGCGGTCACCAGTTTCAGGAAAGCCTCGTCGAGGGTGGGGCGGCGCAGGGTGATGTCCTCGACGCCGGGGATGCCGGCGGCGAGCGCGAGGGCGGCGACCCGGTCGTGGACGGGCACGCTGACCCGCTGCCCGTCGACGGTGACCGGGCCGAGGACGCCGAGCCGGTCCGCGGCGGGTGCGGGGTCCCCCGCGGTGACGACCTCGAGCCGGTCGGTGCCCTTCAGCGAGGCGGGCGTGCCGTCGGCGATCACCCGGCCGTGGTCGATGACGCAGATCCGGTCGGCGAGCTGGTCCGCCTCGTCCAGGTACTGGGTGGTGAGCAGCACGGTCGTGCCGCCGGCGACGAGCCGCCGGACCGCGGCCCACACCTCGGCGCGGCCCTGCGGGTCGAGGCCGGTGGTCGGTTCGTCCAGGAACAGCACCTTCGGGGTGAGGATCATCCCGGCGGCGAGGTCGAGCCGGCGCCGCATCCCGCCGGAGAACTGCGCCGCGGGTTTGCGGCCGGTGTCGGCGAGCCCGAACTGTTCCAGCAGTTCGTCCGCGCGCCGTTTCGCCACGGTACTGCCGAGGTGGCTGAGCCGGCCGAACATGACCAGGTTCTGCCGGGCGCCGAGCAGCTCGTCGACGGCGGCGTGCTGCCCGACGAGCCCGATCGCGGCCCGCACCCGCTCGGGGTGTCTCGCGACGTCGTGCCCGGCGACGGTCGCGGTCCCCGCGTCGAGGCGGACCAGGGTGGCGAGGATTCGGACGAGGGTGGTCTTGCCGGCACCGTTCGGGCCGAGGAGCCCGTGGACGGTCCCTGCCTCGACGGTCAGGTCGAGGCCGTCGAGGGCCGCCTTCCCGCCGTAGTGTTTGCGAACGTCTCGCGCGTCAATCACGTTATACAGTGTATAGAGTTTGGGTGGAAGTTGCGACTCGACGTTCCCGCGTGCGCCGCCGCGCTCGGCCTCACGTACATCGGACCGTGCCCCGGCGGCGAGGTCGGCGCCGGCTACGTCCTGCTGCCCGACGGCCGCCGCGCCGTCCTGACCAGCGGGAACGCCGCGTCCGCCCCGCTGGTCACGATCGCCCGCGCCGCCGGGGTCCCGGCACCCCGCTACGAACGCGTCGCCGACGTCGCCGGGGTCACGGTCGTCGTCCAGGAGCTCCTGCCCGGCCTGCCCCCGGCGGCCACCGACCGCGCCGTCGTCGACGCGATGCTGGCGGTGAGCGCCCGCTGCACCGGCCTCCTGCGGGATTCCGGATTGCCGCCGCGGCAGCTGTACCTGCACAGCGACGGCCCCGGGTTCTCCCACCACGGTTCGCTGGCCGGACACTCCGCCCGCTCCGCCGACCTCCTCGCCAGGATCGAGGCCAACCCCATGGAGGTGCTGCCCGGCGACGACCTCGTCCACTTCGACTTCCACCCGGGCAACGTCCTGGTCTCCCCCACCTCCGGCCTCCCTGGCAGCGCCACCGGCCCGTCCGGAACGTCCCCGTCGTCCGCCCCGTCATCTGCCGGCATGATCGACGCCAGTGATGCCACTGCCGCCGCGGGCAACGACACCGCCATCGGCGCGAACGACGCCGCCGTGACGGTGACCGGCGTGGTCGACTGGGACGGCGCCGGCCGCGGCAACCGCGCGTTCGACCTGGTCACGCTCCTGTTCGTGCTGTCCCGCCACGCCCCGCACCTGACGGCGCCGATCCGCGACGCGGCGGTCACGCTCGCACCCCTGGACGTCCTCGCCGCCTGCTGGGCACACATGTCACTCCGCCAGGTCGACTGGTCGATCCGCCACCACACCGCCGCCGAGGTCGACGCCTGGCTCACCGTCGCCGAATCCGCCCCCTGGCCCCACCGCTGAGAGCAACGCCGCCCCTGAGCCCGCCACTGAACCGGAGCCACCACTGAACCGGAGCCGCAGCCGGTCAGAGCTGCCGGTCAGAGCTGCCGGTCAGAGCTGCCGCCAACCGCAGACCTGCCGACCAGCTGCCACGACGCGCTCCGCACGCCCCGGGGACACTCTCGACCGCATCGCCCGGCGGATCGTCGCCCGTCATGCCGCCGGTCCACCGCCCGCACGAGCCTGGAGTCGGCCACAATTCCGGGCCGGCACGTCAGGCGAAGGTTGAGAACCCCAACTCACCTGCAAGGGCCGGTGCCAGCCACGCTCGGCCGCCGGCCACGTTCAGGGGCGGGCCGGCATCGACGGCGCGGAATCGCTGAGCACCGGAACGTCCGCGGCGTCCACCGAACTGGCCTCCATCGCCCGCGAACCGGCCGCTGCCGTCGCCAGCTGGGGTGCGGGCGAGCGCAGCACGAAGGCGGCCACGCCGATCGACACGAGTAGCAGCACCGCCCCGACCGTGAACGCGAGCCGGTACCCGGCCGTCAGCGCGGCGGCCTCCGACGCGCCCGCCGCGAGCCGCCCGGCCGTCCGGGACGCCGCCGCCGTCGACAGCGCGGCGACGCCGAGGGCCATCCCGAGTTGCTGCGTCGTGTTGAACAGCCCGGACGCCAGGCCCGCGTCGTCGGGGCGGGCGCCCGACATGCCCAGGCCCGTGATTGCCGGCAATGCCAATCCGCCGCCCGCGATCAGCAGCATCACCGGCAGCAGGTCCGGCACGAACCGGGCGTCGACCGGCAGCCGCGTCAGCCACCCCAGCGCGAGCACCAGCAGGCTCAGACCCGCGATCAACGCGCCCCGCTCACCGATGCGCCCGATCACCCGTGCCGACACGACCAGCGACACCACGGCGATCGACAGCGCCGCGGGCAGCATCGCCAGGCCGGTCTGCAGGGCGGTGTAGTGCAGGACGCGCTGCATGTACAGGGCGACCAGGATCTGGAAGGAGAACATCGCGCCGATCATCAGGATCTGCAGGACGTTGGCGCCGGCGACCTGGCGGTTGCGCAGCACGCGCAGCGGCATCAGCGGGGTGCGGGCCGTGGCCTGCCGGGCGACGAACCCGGCGAGCAGCAGCACCGCCGCGGCCGCGGTCACCCAGCGCCAGGCGGGCTGGACAACCGCCGCGATGCCCGCCATCAACCCGGCGGTGACCAGGAACGCGCCCAGGACGTCCGCGCCGGCGCGCAGGCCGAGCCCACGGTCGGCGGGGACGAACCGCATGCCGGCGAGCACGGCGACGCCGATCGGCACGTTGATCAGGAAGATCCAGTGCCAGCTCAGCAGGTCGGTGAGGACGCCGCCGAGGACCTGGCCGATGGAGGCGCCGGCCGCGCCGGTGAACGCGAACACCCCGAACGCCTTCGCGCGTTCGCCCGGCGCCGGGTACAGCGTCACGACGATGCCGAGACTGACGGCGCTGGCCATCGCACTGCCGGCGCCCTGCAGGAAACGGGCCGCGACGAGCATCCCCGGGCCGGTGGCGAGCCCGGCGAGGACGGACGCGGCGACGAAGACGACCGTGCCCGCGATGAGCATGCGACGGCGGCCGAGCAGGTCGCCGAGGCGTCCGGACAGCAGCAGCAGGCTGCCGAACGCGATCAGGTACGCGTTGACGACCCAGGTCAGCCCGGAGGGGGTGAAGCCGAGGTCGGTCTGCATGACGGGCATCGCGACGGTGACGATGCTGCCGTCCAGGATCGTCATGAGCATGCCGGTGGCGAGGACGGCGAGCGCCGCCCCACGGTTGGTGTCCATGGCACGACCGTAGCAGATCGTCCGCTACGGAACTATATGCAAGAGACCTACTGTCGTGCCCGTCGCACTCCCGGCGCCTCCGACGGCGTCGCGCAATGCCCCTGCGCGAGCCGCGTCAACGCCCTCACCAGCACGTCACGCTCGTCCGTCGGCAGCGAGTCCAGGGCCGCCGCGTGCACGCCGTCGGCGATCTTCTGGCTCCGCGCCGCGATCTCCGCCCCGGCTGGCGTCACCGCGATGATCCGGGCCCGCCGGTCGGTGCTGGACTGCCGGCGCTCCGCGTACCCGGCCTTCTCCAGCGCGTCGACGGTCACGACCATCGTCGTCTTGTCCATGCCGCCGATCTCGGCGAGCTGGATCTGGGTCCGCTCCACGCCGAGCGCGTGCACGAGGACACAGTGCATCCGCGGCGTCAGCCCGATCTCCCCGAGCGCCGCCGCCATCTGCGTGCGCAGCACGTGACTGGTGTGGTCCAGCAGAAACGACAGGTCGGGCTCGACCCGGGACGGAGCGGTCATACGTTCGAGCGTACCAATGCGACTGCCGGCGGATGATCTGTCAGGAAACCGTCTGCGACCCTCCGGGTCCTGGTCCGATGGTCGTACAGTGCGCGGGTGATTGCTGTGCGGTACCGCCTCGGCATCGACTTCGGCACGTCCAACACCGTCGCCGTCATCCACGAGACCGGCGGCCGCAGCAGGCCCGTCCTGTTCGACGGCTTCCCGCTGCTGCCGTCGTGCGTGTGCCTGGCGCTGGACGGTCAAGGGCTGCTCGTCGGCCGCGAGGCGATGCACGCCGCCCGCGTGCACCCGGAGCGTTACGAGCCGCACCCCAAACGCCGCATCGACGACGGCACCGTCCTGCTCGGCGACACCGAACACCAGGTCGCGACCCTCATCGCCGCGACCCTCGCCCGGGTCCGGGCCGAGACGGTCCGCACCATGGGCGGCGAACCCGGCACCGTCGTGATCACCTACCCGGCCGCGTGGGGCCCGCGCCGGCGCTCCGTGCTGCTCGACGCCGCCCGCCTCGCCGGCCTCGGCACGCCGCAGCTCGTGCCGGAGCCGGTCGCCGCGGCCGCGTTCTTCGTCGCCGCGACCGACGCCGCCGTGCCCGTCGGCAGCCGCGTCGTCGTCTACGACTTCGGCGCCGGCACCTTCGACGCGTCCGTCGTCACCCGCACCGCCACCGGCTGGGACGTCATCGCCAGCGAAGGCCTCGACGACGCCGGCGGCCTCGACGTCGACACCGCGATCGTCGGCTACCTCAGCACCGTCCACTCCGCCGCCCACCCCGACGAGATGCGCCGCCTCACCAGCCCGCAGACGGTCGCCGACCGCCGCGCCAACCGCAACCTGTGGGAGGACGTCCGCACCGCGAAGGAGATCCTGTCGCGGTCCGCGTCGACATACATCCACGTGCCGCTCGTCGAGCAGGACGCGCCCCTGGGCCGCGAACAGCTCGAACGCCTCGCCCGGCCGGTCGTCGACCGTACCGTCGCGCTCACCCGCACCGTCCTCACCTCCGCCGAACCGGCCCGCCCCCTCGCCGGCCTGTTCCTCGTCGGCGGCTCCAGCCGCATGCCCCTCGTCGCGACACTGCTCCACCAGGCCACCGGCGTCGCCCCCACGGTCCTGGAACAGCCCGAGCTCGTCGTCGCCGAAGGCAGCGCCCGGCCCCTCGCCACGACCGGAGCCCAACCCGCAGGCGACGCGGCAGATGTACGCCAATCCGCCGCCGACCCGCTCTGGCCCCAAGCCGCTCCGTCACACGTCCCCGCCACGGGACCGGCGGCCGCCGCGGACGGCTCGATCCGCGGCGTCGCCGCCGTCCGCGCACCCCAGACCCGGCCATCGGTGCCGCACCAGCCGCCGACGCCCGTGTCGGGCGCCGCCGCCGGCGCGGTGTACGGCACCCCGGCGGCCGCAGCTCCCGCCGCCCCGCCACCCCAGGGCTCCGCGCCGCCGGCACCGGCGTCAGCGCGGCCCGCAACGCCACCACCGGCCTCCGCGCAGCCCGGGACGCCGCCCGCCGGTGCCTCCGCCGGCGCTCCAGCCGCCGAAACTCCGATGTTTTCGATCCCACCGGTGTCCGGCCGCCCCGCCGCGGCCGCTCCACCGCTTGGTGCGGGCTGGAGCGGCGCAGGTCTCTCCGTGTCCAGCCCTCCGGATGCGGCCCGGTCGACGTCCTCACCACCCGAGCAGGCGTGGCCCGACAACGGCCCCGTCTGGCCCGTCTCACCCGCCGCGTCCGGATCCGCCGCCCCGACGAGCCCAGCCGCCCACACCCCGCCCGCACCAGCGGGCCCCGCAAGCAATTACCCGGCAATCAGCAATCCGGTAATCAGTAATCCGGCCCGATCTGCGAACTCCGCCGCCCGCCAAGGTGCCGCGAGCCCGGCGGACCCGGTGAGCCCGGCCGGGGACCGCGAGCCGGCGGTTGCCGCGTTCGGCGCCGGCGCACCACCCTCGGCCACCATACAGCCGGCACCAACGACGCAAACCCCGGCCGCGGCGACGACTCCGGCGCCCGGCGCGGTGCGCAAGGCACTCGTCACCGCCGGACTGCTGCTGGGCGCGCTGCTGCTGTTCGGCTTCCTCGGCCGGAAGGCGTACAACCACGAATGGCACCTGCCGTTCGAGTTCTCCGACTGGCGCTGGTGGATCGGCGAGGCTCGCATCTACTTGTTCCCGGGGTTCGTGCTGTGGCTGGCGTACCTGTTCGCGGCGCCGGCCAGCCGCCCCGTCGTCCGCACCGTCGCCTACGGTCTGCTCCTCATCCCAGCGATGATCATCATGGCGGAGGTCGGGGTCGTCGTCGGCTGGGCGGGCGGCACCACAGGCATGTTCGTGCTGCTCATCATCGGCCTGCTCGCCACGGTCGCGCTGCTCGCCGCCCGCCGGAAGCTCGACGGCACGGAGGTGAAGCCGGTGTTCGGCCGCACCGACGCCGGCGGCCTCGCACTCGGCGTGACCGTCGCGATCCTCGCCGCCGCCCCCGAGTACCGGTACCTCATCGAACTCTTCGAATCCGGCGACGTCGGCCTCGTCGACGCACTCAAGATCAACGATGTGCCGATGCTGCACTGGTTCGTGTTCGGCCCGTCGGTCACGCTCGCGTTCGCCGGCCTGGCCGCGGCGGTCGGCCGGATCGTCGCCCTGACCATGCCCGCCGTCACCCGCTGGCTACCCCGCATCGCCGCGGTCGTCCTCGTCCTGGGCGCCCTCGTCGCCGTCTCCCGGATCACCACCGGCCTGTACGACTGAGCCACCGCACGACCACCCCACACCTCACGGCGCTGACGGTGGTCGCTGTTTCGACCGTACGGACCGGCCTGGCGATGCCGAGCGCCTTACGCGCCGCGCCGGGTCCGGCGTCGCCGGCGAGACGGACTGCCGGCCGGATGACGGGGCATGCAGGCGGCCAGACAAGCGGCGTAGCGGGCCGACGACCAGCAGCGTGAACGTCCCGGCGGGCCGGACAGCGTGGCAGGCAGACGATGCGGTCGCCGGAGGTCAGACGGCGTGGCGGGCGCGGTACAGGAAGCGGTACAGCCACCGGTACTGCCACAGCCCACGCCGGCCGAGCAGGGCCAGGACGGTGCCGATGAGGACGGCCCAGCCGCCGAGCGTGGCAACGGCGCCGACGGGTCCGCCGGTCACCGGGAGCGCCGCCGCGGCGTGGTGGACGGTGACCGGTGTGGCCAGGTAGCGCAGGGTGTTGTCGGCGGCCAGCCCGGCGGCGACGAACGTGTGCCCGCCACGGTGCAGGCCGGCCGGCACGACGACCAGCAGCGTGAACGTCCCGGCGGCGTCGGTGTACGCGGTGCCGAGCGGTTGCGGGGTCGAGTACACGACGACCTCGACCGCGGTGCCGGGCTTGAAGCCGCCGCCGCTGATCGTGACCGCCTCACCGGTAGCCGGATTGTCGGTACCAACAATCCGGCCAGCGGTGGCATGGGTCGGTGGTGCGGCGGCCGGGACGACCACGGGCGCCGGGTCCTGCAGGACGGCGAGCGTCGCGGTCACGTCCGGCGCGGGCGCGTACCGCCGGTCGCCGCGCTGGTGGGCGACGAGCACGCATCCACCGACGGCGAGCGGCGTCACCGTCGTGCCGTCCACCGAGCACGTGTCGGGACTTCCACTGCTGAACGTGACAGGCAGCCCCGACGAGGCCACCGCGACCAGACCGACCGGCCCGTCGGACACCGCGACCGGCGACGGCGCGGCGAACGTGACCGCCTGCGGCACGGCCGTGATCCTCACCGTCCGCGTGACCCGCCGGGCCGGCGCCCACTCGGCGTTACCGGCCTGCACGGCATGCAGCGTGCACACGCCGGCGGCGAGCGGCGTGACCACGGTGCCGGTCAGACCACCCCCTACGGCGCCGGCGCCGTTGCCCCGTGCGTTGTCCGCCATGGCGCCGTCCGCGGCATCCCGCACGTTGCCGGTTACGGCGCCATCCGTGGTGCTGCCTGGTGCGCCGTCTGGTGCGCCGCCCGTCACGGCGCCATCGGTGGTAAGGCCTGGCGCGCTGCCTGGTGCGTTGCCCGTTGCGGCGCCATCGGTGGTGGGGCCTGGCGCGCTGCCAGGTGCGTTGCCGGTTACGGCGCCATCCATGGTGGGGCCTGGTGCGCCGTCTGGTGCGCTGCCCGTTGCGGCGCCATCGGTGGTGTCGTCTGGCGTGTTGCCGGGTGTGCTGCCCGCCGCGGTGTTTCGGACGGAGCCGGTGACGGTGCAGACGTCCGGGGTGTTGCTGGACACCGAGACCGGCAGGTATGACGTTGCGGACGGCGTCACCGTCAGCGGGCCGTCGAGCACGGACCGGGTGTCAGGCTGCGGGAACGTGATGCTCTGCGCGCCACGGGCGACGGTGAACGTGTGGGTCACCGGCGGCGCGGCGGCATGGGTGGCGTCGCCGCGCTGAGTTGCCGTCACTGTGCATCTGCCCGGGGTGCGGAGCGTGACGGCGGTGCCGGCGATGGTGCACACCTTTGGCGTATTGCTGGTAATGGTGACCGGCAATCGGGACGTCGCAGTCGCGGACACGCGGACGGTCTCGTCGGTGAGGGGTGTGGTGGGCGGGGCGGGGAACGTGATCGTCTGCGCGTCGCCGGTGACCGTGAAGGTGGCGTCGACGGCCTGTGCGGGGTCCCAGCGGCCGTCGCCGGGTTGGGTGGCGCGTACCTCGCACGCGCCGGGGACGCGAAGGGTCGCCACGGCGCCGGCGACGGTGCAGACGGCGGGGGTCGACGCGGTGTAGGTGACGGGCAGCCCGGACGATGCGGTCGCCCGCAGCGTGACGGTCGCACCGGCCGCGGTCGTGGATGGCGGCGGGAACGTGATCGTTTGGGTGCCCTTGACGACGGGGAAACTGATCTCGACGGCCGCCGCGGCGGACCAGTCCCCAGTAGCGCCCCGGGTGGCGCGCAGCACGCAGGTGCCGACCGTGTGCAGCATGACGATCGTCCCGACGGCAGCGCCGCCCGTGGACGTGCCGCCGGTAGAGGTCCCGGTGGAAGACTTTCCAGCGGAAGAACCGCCGCTGGAAGAACCGCCGGTGGAAGCCCCGGCGGCAGGCGCGTCGGCGGCACTGCCGGGAGCGGATGAGCCACCGACGGACGCGTCTCCAGAGGAGCCCCCGGAGGAGCCGTCCCCGGTGGAGGAACCGCCAGGCAAGGAACCCCCGGTGGTAGCGGCTCCAGACGAAGAGCCGGCGGAGGAGGAAGGTCCCGGGGAAGACGCACCGGCGACGGTGCACACAGCCAGGTTCGCGCTGGTGACGGTGACCGGCAGGCCCGACGACGCCGACGGTGTGACCGTCACCGTGCCGGCCGGCAGCGGCGCCGGGCCCGGCGTGGGGAACTCGATCGTCTGCCCGCCCCGGCCGACGGTGAACCGCCGCTCGACCCGGGGCGCGGGCGCGTACCTGCCGTTACCGGACTGTGCCGCCCGCAGCACGCAGGTGCCGGCGCCGACCAGCGTCACCCGGCGGGCCGACACGGTGCACACAGAGCGGTCGCGGCTGGTGACGGTGACGGCGAGCCCGGACGTGGCGGCGGCGTCGACGTGGACGGTGCCGGTCGTCATCGCCGTGTCGGCGGGGCGGGGAAATCGGATTGTCTGCGCCAGTTTTCCGATAATGAACGAGTCGTCGGCGCGGGGCGCGGGGGCGTATTCGTCGTTGCCGGGCTGGGTGGCGCGGACGGTGCAGGTGCCGCCGGCGACGAGGGTGACGGTGCCGCCCTTGACCTTGCACGTGCGGGGCGTCGCGGTCCGGTAGGTGACCGCGAGCCCCGACGACGCGGCCGCCGACACCTGGACCGTCCCGATGGTGACCGAGACGTCCGGGGTCGGGGTCCACGTGATCTTCTGGGCGCGGCCGAGGACGGCGAAGGACGAGCTAGCCGGCTCCGCGGCGGCGAAGGAGGCGTTGCCGGCCTGGGTGGCGCGGATCGTGCAGCGACCCTGCCGGTGCAGGGTGACGACGTCACCGTCGGCCGTGCACACGTCGCCGCTGGTGCTGGTGTAGGAGACGGACAGCCCGGACGAGGCGACCGCCGCGACGGAGACGGTGCCGGTGGTCAGCGGCGTGTCCGCGGTGTCCGTCCAGGTGATGTGCTGCTGCGCGAGCTCAGCGGCGGCCGCCGAGCCCGGCACCGCGAGGGTCCCGCCGATCGCGGCCAGTACCGACGCCGCCAACGCCGACAGAGTCCGTGCCGGGCCTCGTCGCAGCAGCACCCCGAACGCCGCCATCGCGGTCTCCCCCGTCCGTCCCCCGGTTGGAGGCGACGACAGGCCCGCCGCCCCGCAACCGAAGACCGTAACGTAGAGTGACTATGCGACTACGCAGAATCGAGAGGACTGCTCCTAGACGAACTGCGAGCCCTCCTCCGCCTTGCGCAGCAGCAGCGCCGGCGGTTCGAAGCGGGCGCCGTAGCGGGCGGCGAGCTCGCGGCTGCGGGCGACGAACCCGGGCAGCCCGCCCGAATACTGGTTGATGTATTGCAGGACGCCGCCGGTCCAGCCGGGGAACCCGATGCCGAGGATCGAGCCGACGTTGGCGTCCGCGACGCTGGTGAGCACGCCCTCGTCGAGGCACTTCACCGACTCGAGCGCCTCGGCGAACAGCATCCGCTCCTGCATGTCGATAAACGGAATATCGGTCCCGGAAACCCGGAAATGCTCCTGCAGCCCCGGCCACAGCCGGTCGCGCTTGCCGTCGACGTACTCGTAGAAGCCCGCCCCGCCGGAGCGCCCCGGCCGGCCGAACTCGTCGATCATCCGGTCGATGAGCGCGTCGGCGGGCGTCGGGGTCCACGCGTCGCCGTACGCGAGCCGGATCTTCCGCGGCAGCGTCAGGGTCAGCTCGTCCATCAGCGCGAGCACCGCCGCCGGGTAGCCGGCCTGCAGGCTCGCCTGCTCGATCGACGGCGCCGCCACGCCCTCCGCGAGCATGAGCAGCCCTTCACCGGTGAACGTGCCGATGACCCGGCTGGTGAAGAACCCGCGGCTGTCGTTGACGACGATCGGCGTCTTCTTCAGCTGCCGGACGACACCCAGCGCCCGGTCGACAGCAGCGGCCGACGTGCCGGCGCCGCGGATCACCTCGACGAGCGGCATCTTGTCCACGGGCGAGAAGAAGTGCAGCCCGACGAAGTCCTCCCGCCGCGTCACCCCCTCGGCCAGCAGCGAGATCGGCAGCGTCGAGGTGTTGGAGCACAGCAGCGCGTCCGGCGCGACGACGTCCTGGATTTCCGCGAACACCTTGTGCTTCAGCGCCGGGTCCTCGAACACCGCCTCGATCACCAGGTCACACCCGGCCAGGTCCGCCGGGTCCGCGGTCGGCGTGATCCGGCCCAGAATCTCCGAAGCGGGCAGGAACGGCTTCTTCGCCAGGACCCGGGCCGA
>NZ_JBFAJA010000174.1:0-11895 GCF_040654975.1 Dactylosporangium sp. NPDC050588
GGCGAGTAGCCGGCGGAGTCGAACGGGTTGGAGTCGTCGCCGGTCGACAGGTACAGGTTGCCGGCCGCGTCGAAGTCGATGTCGCCGCCGACGTGGCAGCAGATGCCGCGGTTCGCGGGCACGTCCAGGATGTTGACCTGGCTGCTCATGTTGACCGTGAAGTCGGCGTTCAGGGTGAACCGCGACAGCCGGTTGACCCCGGCCCACGTCGCCCAGGTCGCGTCCGTGCCGGTGGCGGGTGCGTCGCCCGACGGCGTGCTCAGCGGCGGCGCGTGGTACAGGTAGATGTAGCGGTTGGTGGCGAAGTTGGGGTCGGCCGCGACGCCCTGCAGGCCTTCCTCGTCGTGGGTGTAGACGGGGATGTTGGCGATCACCGACGTGGTGCCGTTGGCGTCGGTGCGCCGCAGCGTGCCGTTCCGGGCGGTGTGCAGGACCGAGCGGTCGGGCAGCACCGAGATGGTCAGCGGCTCGCCGACCTCGGCGAGCCCCTTGGCGAGGGTCACCTGCTGGAAGTCGGCGGCGTTGATGGCCGCCGACGCCGGCGCCGCGGTGATGGCGACGGCCGTGAAACTTCCACCGGCCAGCGCGAGCATCACCGCCGCCGCGCCGCTTCGGTATCGGGGTGTTCGGTTCATGAACCCTCCTGACAGTGCTGGTCAGATGGGCGCGCGCCGCCGCGCCGATTGCAATGCATCGATGCCGCTACGCCGGGCGGTCGAGGGGTGCGCGGCCGGGCCGCCATCGATGCATCGAGCACGTTACATGATTAACGACATACGTCATATGTTTGTCCTGACGTACTGGCATCGGTCGCCCTCCGCATGCGCGATCACCCAGTTGACTGCATACGTCATACGAGTTACGTTTTCGCGGTCCACGAGCCCGGCTGTCCGCCGCACCGGATGGAGTTCGATGAAAGCCGTCGTCTACCGCGGGGCGCGCACCCTCGACATCGAAGAACGCCCCGAAGAGGAGCCCGGCCACGGGGAGCTGGGCATCGCGATCGCCTACACCGGCATCTGCGGGACCGACCTGCACATCTACCACGGCGACATGGACGCGCGGGTCGGCGCGGCGGCGGTGATCGGCCACGAGATGTCGGGGCGGGTCGCCAAGCTCGGTCCGGGCGTCACCGGCTGGTCGGTCGGCCAGCCGGTGACCGTCATGCCGACCCGGTCGTGCGGCCGGTGCGCGGCATGCCGCCGGGGGCATTCCCACATCTGCCACAGCATGCGGTTCCTCGGCATCGACTCCCCCGGTGCGATGCAGTCGCAGTGGAACGTCCCGGCGGACCTCGTGCTCCCGCTGCCGGAGGAGCTGCCGCTGGAGCACGCGGCCCTCATCGAGCCGACCGCGGTCGCCGTCCACGACGTCCGCCGGGCGAACGTCGGCGCCGGCGACCACGTCGTCGTGGTCGGCGGCGGGCCCGTCGGCCTGCTCATCGCCACCGTCGCGCAGCAGCGCCGCGCGCGGGTCCTGCTGGTCGAACCCGACGGATTCCGCCGCCGCGTCGCCGCCGACCTGGGTGTCGAGGCGCTGGACCCGGCCGCGACCGACATCGTGGCGGCCGTGAACGAGCGCACCATGAACGCGGGCGCCGACATCGCCTTCGAGGTCTCCGGGTCGGCCGCCGGGGTCGCCACCGCCGTCGACGTGCTGACCAGCCGGGGCCGCCTGGTCATGGTGGCCATCCATCCGCAGCTGCGCCCCGTCGACCTGCACCGGTTCTTCTGGCGCGAGCTCGAGCTGTTCGGCGCCCGCCTGTACCAGCGCGACGACATGACCGAGGCGATCCGGCTCGTCGCCACCGGCGAGGTTCCCGTGCAGCGGCTGATCTCCCGGGTCGGACCGGTGGACTCCGTCGGCGACGCCTTCACCGCCCTGGAGTCCGGCGGCAGCGTCATGAAGGTCCTGATCGACTGGCAGGAGCAGCCGCGGTGAACCCGATGTTCGACCTCTCGGGACGCACCGCCGTCGTGACCGGCGCCCGGCGGGGCATCGGCCTGGCCATCGCGGAGGCCCTCGCCCTGGCCGGCGCGGACATCATCGGCGTGTCCGCGCAGCTGGAGCCCTCCGGCAGCGACGTCGAGCGGCGGGTCCGGCACGCCGGTCGCAGGTTCACCGCCCTGACCGCCGACCTCGCCGACCGCGCGGCCGTCCACCGTCTCGCCGCCGACCTCGACAGGGTCGGGCCGATCGACATCCTGGTCAACAACGCCGGCACCATCGCCCGCGCCCCGGCCGCCGAGCACTCCGACGAGCTCTGGGACCACGTCATCCAGGTCAACCTCAGCAGCCAGTTCCTGCTCAGCCGCGAGATCGGCCGGGCGATGATCGGGCGCGGCCGAGGAAAGATCATCTTCACCGCCTCGCTGCTGAGCTTCCAGGGCGGCATCAACGTCCCCGGGTACACCGCCGCGAAGTCCGGCGTGGCAGGACTGACCAAGGCGCTGGCCAACGAGTGGGCCGGGCACGGCGTCAACGTCAACGCCATCGCGCCGGGCTACATCGCCACGGACAACACGCAGGCGCTGCGCGACGACCCGGTGCGCCACCGGTCCATCCTGGAGCGGATCCCGGCCGGCCGTTGGGGCAGGTCCGAGGACATCGGCGGGGCGGCGGTGTTCCTGTCCGCGCCGGCGTCGGACTACGTCAACGGCGTCACGCTGCCCGTCGACGGCGGCTGGCTCGGCCGATGAGTCCCAGCGCGGGGCCGGCACCGCGGCAGATCGTCGACGCCCACCACCACCTGTGGGTCCGCGCCCGCCATCCGCAGCCGTGGATCAACGCCACGACGATGAAGGCGATCAACGCCGACTTCACCGTCGCGGACCTGGCCCCGCTGGCCGCCGAGTCCGGTGTCACCCAGACCGTCGTGGTGCAGAGCATCTCCTCGCAGGCCGAGACGAAGGACCTGCTGCGCGAGGCGCACGGGACCGACCTCATCGGCGGCGTCGTCGGCTGGGTGGACCTCACGGCGCCCAACGTCGCCGACCGCATCGCCCGGCTGCGGGCCGGCGTGGGCGGAGACCGGCTCGTCGGCATCCGCCACCTCGTGCAGGAGGAGCCCGAGCCCGGCTTCCTGGACCGGCCGGACCTGCGCCGCGGCGTCGCGGCGGCCGGTGCGGCCGGCCTCGCGTTCGACCTGGTGATCCGCCGCCACCAGCTGCCCGCAGCCGCGCGGCTCGCCCGCGACCTGCCCGGCGTGACGTTCGTCCTGGACCACCTCGGCAAACCCTCGCTGCCCTACTCCAGGCATGGCGGCTGGGCCCGGGACCTGCGAACCTTCGCCCAGCTGCCGAACACGACCGCGAAGCTGTCGGGCCTGGCGACCGAGGCCGACTGGACCTCGTGGACGCCGCGGGAGCTCCGGCCCGCCGTCGAGCACGCGCTGGACACCTTCGGCCCGTCCCGGCTCATGTTCGGCTCCGACTGGCCGGTCTGTCTGCTCGCCACGTCGTACCGGCGCTGGATCGACACCCTCGCCGAGCTGCTGCAGCCGCTGGACCCGGCCGACCAGGCGATGATCTGGGCCGGCAGCGCCCGCCGGGTCTACGGCCTGCGGCCGTCGTGACGCGCCGGGCGCTCCCCCGCCGGCCGGCGGTCGGTCTCACCGCGCTGGGCCTCGGCGCCGCGCAGGGCGGCAACCTGTACCACGCGACCACGGACGAGGACTTCACCGCGGCGGTCGACGCCGCCTGGGACGCCGGCATCCGGTACTTCGACACCGCCCCGCACTACGGGCTGGGACTGTCCGAACGGCGGCTCGGCGCCGCGCTGCGCACGAGGCCGCGCGACACCTACGTGATCTCCACGAAGGTCGGCCGGCTGCTCGTGCCGGCGCCGCGGACCGCGCACCTGCGCGACCCGGAAGGCTTCGACGTCGCCGCGACGCACCGGCGGCACTGGGACTTCAGCCGCGACGGCGTGCGCCGCTCGCTGGAGGAGAGCCTCACCCGCACCGGCCTCGACCGCATCGACATCGTCTACCTGCACGACCCGGACGGGCACTGGCGGCAGGCCGCGTCCGAGGCGGTGCCCGCCCTGACCGAGCTGCGCGACCAGGGTGTCATCGGCGCCGTCGGGGCGGGGATGAACCAGTCGGCGATGCTCACCCGGTTCGTCCAGGAGACCGACATCGACCTGGTGATGTGCGCCGGCCGGTACACCCTGCTCGAGCAGGGCGCGCTGCACGACCTGCTGCCCGCCGCGCAGCGCGCCGGGGTCGGTGTCGTGATCGCCGGCGTCTACAACTCCGGCCTGCTCGCCACGGACCGCCCGCCGGCGGACGCCACGTACGACTACCGGCAGGCGCCCGACGAGCTCATCGACCGCGCGCGCCGCATCGCCGAGATCTGCGAGGCGCACGGCGTCACGCTGCCCGCGGCGGCGCTCGCCTACGTCCGCGCGCACCCGGCCGTCACCGCGACGGTGGTCGGTCTGCGCAGCCGGGCAGAGGTCCTGCAGACCCTGCACCGCGCCGGGACCGACGTCCCCGACGCGCTGTGGGCGTCGCTGCGGAGCGCCGGCCTCCTCGGGACTGTGTGAGCGTGGGCCCCGTCACGCCGCGGCGGGGCCCACCTGGGTGGGTCGGTTGGTCGGTCAGCGGTAGCCGGCCGCGACGATGTTGGCCTGGACCGCGTTCTCCGTCGCGTCGGACGGGTAGCCCGCCACCATCGCGCCTTCGTAGAACGTGCCGGCGCTCTGGTTGGCGCCGCCGTCGGGCTTGCAGCAGTCACCGCCGCTGCCCAGCACGATCGCGCCCTGCTTCTTCATCGGGCTGTAGCCGTTGGGCAGCGCCCCGTCGTACAGGGTGTACAGGCTGCCGGCCTGGGCGTTGCTGCCCTTGATGGCGAAGCGGGACGTGCCGTTGTTCTTCAGCGTCGCCGTGACGAACTTGCTGGTGAAGGCCCGCTGGTTGGAGTTCCACGAACTGCTGCCGCCCGGGAACAGGCCCCATTCCAGGTCCGCCTGCACCCACGGCCCGGAGCCGGAGCAGCCGCCGAACCAGCAACTGGTGCCGAAGTAGATCGCGTCCATGGCGCCGGCGGCGTCGGCCTTGCGGGTCGTCTCGCTGTTGCCGTAGTCGAAGCAGCAGCCGCTGTTGACGTGGGTGCCGCTGGTCACCATGTACATGCCCTCGGGCGCGCTGCCGGTCGGCACGCCGGTCAGGTGCCCGTCGCGCCAGTAGCTGTTGCCGGGGTTGATGTACAGCGAATACGCCTTGCCGCCGCCGACCGTCAGCGACTCGGTGGTCGCCCTCGCCGGGCTGCTCTGCGGTGAGCCGGGCACCACGCTCGATCCCTGGTACCACAGGTCGTTGCCGCGCCCGGACTGGTCGTAGAGCACGGTGATCACGCAGGTCGTGCCGGCGCAGAAGGAGTCCTGGGCGGACGCGTTCGCGGTGCCGCCGGCCGCCACCACGCCGATGTTGCGGGTGGTGTTGTCCGAGGAGCGCCGCACCTGGTACAGGTTGCCGCTGTAGGCACTGAACAGGGCCCGGACGGTGCTGTGCGCGGCGACGCACGGCGTGCCACCGGCGGCGTAGATGTCGCACGGCCCGCCTGTGCCGCCCGGCGGCGGCGGTGACGAGAGCGTCCACTGCTGGTTGGTCTGGCCGCCGCACGCGTACAGGATGATCTTCGTGCCGTTCGCGGTGCCCCGGCCCGTGGCGTCCAGGCACAGGCCGGACTGCACGCCGGTGATCGAGCCGTTGGCGTTGACGTTCCACTGCTGGTTGGTCTGCCCGTTGCAGTCCCAGATGATGACCGGGGTGTTGTTGGCGGTACCGCGGCCGCTGGCGTCGAGGCACTTGTTGCCGTACACGGTCAGCTGCTTGGCGGCGGTGTAGGTCCACGACTGGCCCGCGGCGCTGCCGCAGTCCCACAGCTGGACCTGGGTGCCGTTGGTGGTGCTGGAGCTCGGCACGTCGACGCAGCGACCGGAGCCGGCGCCGACGATCTGCTGGGGCGTGTCGGCCGCCAGGGCCGCTCGGCTCAGCGTCACCGCGGCGGCGGCGGCGAGCAGCAGCGTGACGGTGACGGCCAGGATGGTGCCGCGGCGGGCCGCGGAGTGTCCGGCCGGTGCGTCCGCCGGCCCCGCCATGGGCGGCATCGTGTCATGGCGCGGGCCCATCAGCGCCGCGTCCAGCGTCGTGCGGCGGCCCGTGGGGTGCGTTGCATGTGGCCCTCCTTCATGTGTTCCGTCCGGTTGCCGGGGGGGGTGCGGCCCCGGCCGTCCGATGTGGACGGCCGGGGACGCGGCGCCCGCCGCGGGTGAATCGGTCAGGCCCGGATCCAGGTCTGGTTGCTGCCGCCGTTGCAGGTCCACAGCTGCACCGCGGTGCCGTTGGCGGTGCCGGCGCCGTTGACGTCCAGGCACAGCCCGGACCCGTTGGCGACGATCGAGCCGTCGGCGTTGACCCGCCACTGCTGGCCTGCGCCGCCGTTGCAGGTCCAGATCCGCGCCCGGGTGCCCTGCGTGGTGCCGGCCACGTCGAGGCACTTGTTGCCGTAGACGGTGAGCTGGTTGCCGGAGGTGAGCGTCCATTGCTGGTTCGCGCCGCCGTTGCAGTCCCAGATCTGCACGACCGTGCCGTCGGCCTGGCCGGCGCCGTTGACGTCCAGGCACCGGTTGGAGCCGGCGCCGCGGACCTCACCGGTCGACCCGCCCGAGGTGCCGACGGGGGTGACCGTGAGGTTGTCGAACTGCGCCGTGACGCCCTGACCGGTGCCGTACCCGATCTGGCCGGCGACCCAGGTCGAGTCCGACACGGAGCCGACCGTGGCGCCGTCGACGGACGCGGTCAGCGTGCTGCCGTTGAGCGTCAGCGACAGGGTGTGCCAGCGCCCGGTGCCCAGCGCCGCCGTGGTGCCGCCGGCGAGGGTCCGCCAGTTGCCGCTGGTGTTGTTGCTGCGGATCGACCAGGCGCCGGTGTCGGTGACCCGGAAGTAGTACCCGTTGAGGTTCTGCGGGCCCTGGTGGTCGTACGTGTTGCCGCGGCCGATGAGCTGCGCGTAGCCGGACTTCTCCAGCATGACGTCGGAGGAGACGGTGTAGTTGCGCCAGGTCAGGTCGCCCAGCAGGGTGAACGGGTCGGCGTGGCCGGACGTCCAGTAGATCGGCGCCTGCTCCGACATCTGCCGCACGCACCGCCCGGACCGGCCGCCCCCGCAGGCGGCGACCTCGAACGAGCCCTGCTGGTCCATCAGGTACGTGGCCTCGCGGCCGGCGGCGTAGCTGTCGAAGGTGTCGCCGTACGGCAGCTTCAGGTTGCCCTGCGCCGGGCTGACCGCGGTGCCCTTGCCCTGCCCCGTGGTGGTGGTGATGCTGTACACGTAGCCGGGCTGGACGGTGAGGGAGAAGGCCCCGCCGGAGGGCGTGATGTCGGCGCCGCGCACGAAGTGATCGGCAGGGTTGTTGGACCGGACGTTGGTGGACCACACCCGCACCGTGCCGGTGGACAGGCCGCCGGTGACGGTGAAGTTGAGTGTCTGCGCCGCACCGGCGTCCATCGTCTCGATGATCGTGCTGTAGTCGCTGCCGGCGGGCGAGCGCAGCGAGACGTAGCTGCCGTTGTTGCGGTTGCCGCCGATGTAGCCGCTGGAGCTGTCCAGGTAGCGCCAGCCCGGGGCGGTGAACTGGGTGGTCTGCGCCATCACCCACGCGTTCTTGCCGATCGAGTAGGCACCGGACCACGGCTGCGACGCCACCGCCACGCCCGTGGTCGCCCACGGGATGTTCGGCGTGATCGCGGCGACGGCCGGCCAGTTGATGTAGGCGGTCATCCGCCCGTCGACGTAGCCGCGGTTGATGCCACGGGCGAGCGCCTGCGCACCGGCGTTGTAGTCGTCGGAGCCGTTCTCGCTGGCCCACAGCGCCTTGCCGGTGGCCAGCGCGTTGCTGGAGCTGGGGCAGCTGCTCTGGGCGCTGCGGTACCCGCACACGTAGTGGCTGCCGAACGCGGACACGGCGCCGGCGAACGCGCTGTCGCGCAGTGCGTCGTCGGCGGCGGACCAGCCGAAGTCGTCCGACGCGACGATCTTCACGCCGCCGTAGCCGTGTGAGTTCAGTGCTGTGCGCAGGTTCTTGTACCAGGCGACGTTGTAGCCCTTCTCGTTCCAGCCGCCCAGGTAGTTGATCGTCAGCCCGTGCGTGCCGGCGCAGTCCAGCCACGCCACGAGGTAGTCGATCGAGTCGTTGGACCAGAAGTTGCCGTTGCCGATCCAGCCGGGTGCGCCCCACGCCAGCCCGACCAGGCTGATGTTGGGGTTGCGGGCCTTGGCCTGCTCCATCAGCCACCACTCGTATCCGCGGTTGCAGTTCACGGCCCCGCGGGTGTGCTCGTGGCTGGGCTCCGCGCCGGAGGTCGAGTTGGTGTCGCCGCCGATCTCCACCTTCAGGATCTGCATCGCCGCGCCGTAGCCCGGCTTGAACAGGTAGTTCAGGATGTCGCTGCGCTGCGGCTCCGGGTAGTCGATCAGCAGCCGGCTGTTGCCGCCTCCCCCGCTGACCGCGCCGATGCCGTCGAGCACGCGCCCACCGGACGAGCCGTTGATGGTGACCGCGGTGGCCGCCTGCGCGGGGGCACCGGACGCCACCAGTGCGGCCGCCGCGGCCAGCACCACCGCGGCGATCGTCGCCGCGCCGCTCCTCGTTGCCATGGTGTTCCTCATCTTCTGTCGGGGAGGTGGCGCCGGATCAGCCGGCCGGCGCCACCGGTGAGCCGGTCAGCCGCGCAGGCTCCACTGCTGGTTGGTGCCGCCGTGGCAGGCCCACAGCTGGACCTTCGTGCCGTTGGCCGTGCCGTTGGCGCTGGCGTCCAGGCACAGCCCGGACTGCACGCCGGTGACGCTGCCGTTGGCGTTGACGGTCCACTGCTGGTTGGGCTGGCCGTTGCAGTCCCAGATGACGACGGTGGTGCCGTTGGCGGTGCCCTGACCGTTGGCATCCAGGCACTTGTTGCCGTACACCGTCAGCTGCCGGTTGGCGGTGTAGGTGAAGCGCTGGTTGGTGCCCCCGTGGCAGTCCCACAGCTGCAGCTGGGTGCCGTTCGTCGTGCTGCTGCCGGGCACGTCGAGGCAGCGGCCGGATCCGGTGCTGACGACCGTGACGTTGGACTGTCCCGGCTGCGGGCTCCCCGACGGGCTGCTGGACGGGCTGCCCGGCGGCTGCGAGCTCGGCGTCGTGCCGCCGGCGAAGGACGAGATGAACTGCCACGCCTCGGTCTTGGTCCACGTCCTGGTGCCGTCCTCGCATCCGGAGCACCCGTCGACCGGGCCGGGGCCGTGACCGCCGTCGAACGCGGCCCACCGCACCGGGTATCCGGCGCGGCAGGAGTAGGCGGTCGTGATGTGCCGGCCGCTGCCGGGCGACGGCTCCGGCGCGTTCTGGGCGGTGCAGCCGTTGTTGCGCAGGAACGTGTCGCGCAGCTGGCGCCCGGAGGCGATGTTCAGGACGTTGTCGGAGATGCCGTGGATGCCGAAGTAGCCGATCGGCTGGCTGCCGCCGCTGCAGCCGGACAGCTGCGCGCCGGAGTAGACCACGACCGCCCGGAACACGGTGGCCCGGCCGCAGGCGATGGCGTAGCTCATCCCGCCCCCGTAGCTGAACCCCATGGCGAACAGCTGCGTGGTGTCGACGCAGAGGTCGTTCTCGACCATCCGGACCATGTCGTCGGTGAAGGTGATGTCCTGGCCGTTGGTGTTGGCCCAGCCGTTGCCGATGCCCTGCGGCGCGACGAGGATCGCGCTGTTGCCGGACTGCTGCTGCATGCCGTAGTAGGACCACGAGGTGCCGCTGGTGCCGCCGGAGGCGACGTCGTTCATCGTGCCGCCGCGCCAGTGGTAGCCGAAGATCAGCCGGTACGGGCGGGTGTTGCTGTACCCGTCGGGGATACGCAGGATGAAGCTGCGGCTCTGACCGCCGCTCTGGATGGTGTAGCTGCCGCTGCGCAGCGTCGGGGTCTTGCCGCAGCCGGCCGTCGTGGCCGCCGATGCCGACGGCATGGTCATCGTCGTGACGGCCACGACTCCCGCGGCCACCATGGCCACGGCGCCGAGCGCCGCGAGCCAGCGGGGCTTCTGTCGGGTGCTCACAGGTGGGTCTCCTTCGGTCGGCGGCAGCGCTTCCGGGTTGGCGGTGGAGGCGCTGCCTGCGCAGCCAGGGCCGGGGCGGGACGGCAGGGGCTGCGACGGGGGTGGTACCGAGGATCGAACCTCGGGCGAAACATAATTCGTATGATGTCTATCGTCAAGAGATGCGGCGTCTTCGATATCTGCCGGACCTCGCATCCGCCGCTGCGAGCGTGCCTGATGCATTGCCGGCACCGGACACGCCCGAGCGGTCGGGAGGGCGGGCCGCCGCCGCGGCCCGCAATCTCATCGCTGCAACGTCAGCACACCCGGCCGCCACGGCAGCTGGTTGTAGTCGCCGCCCGCGCTGGGGTTCTTGCCCTGGTACAGCAACTGCAGGTTGCACGGGTCGATGGTCTTGGTCTGGTCGGGGTTGGTGCGGACCAGATCACCGTGGCTGATGTCGTTGGTCCAGGTCGCGCCGCTGTTGGCCTTGCCGGCGAACGGGTTGCTCTCACTGGCGGCCTGCGGGGTCCACGACCCGCTCAGGCTGGAGGACGTGAACGAACGGAAGTAGCGGCCGTTGGCGCCGATCGCCTCGACGATCATCAGGTACTGGTTCTGCCCCTGGACCTTGTAGACCTCGACGGCCTCGAACAGGTTGTACTGCGAGTCGCTCATGATCGTGTCGTAGCTGGAGCCGAAGTTGCCCGGGAAGTTCCCGATCGGCATGCTCGCCCGGTAGATCTTGCCGTTGTCGCCGGCGAAGAACAGGTACATGTTCTGGCCGTCGCCGATGAGCGTCTGGTCGATGACGCCGGTGCCGGAGCCGGTGATGCTGCCGGTGAACAGCGCCTGCGGCGCGGACCAGCCGTTGGGGTTGGTCGGGTCGCTGGAGGTCTTGTAGTTGAACGCGTTGGGACCCCACTGGTAGGCCAGCACCCAGATGTTCTTCGGGGCGAAGTACAGCAGCGTCGGCGCCACCGTGCCCTGGCTCATCCCGGTCTGGGTGGCCGAGGCCATGTCGGACCAGTTGGTGAAGAGGCCGAAGCTCATCGAGCCGTACGACCCTCCGCTGGAGACGTTCGACGCGTAGACCAGGTGCTTGCCGTTGTAGACGACGTTGGTGAAGTCCTTGAGCGACACCCACCCGTTCTGCGGGTTCGTCAGCGGGCCGGTCGACGACCAGCGGTACGACGACGGCAGCGAGCACGACCCGCCCGGCGACTGCGACGGCGACGACGGCGGGGGCGAGGTGGGGCCGCCGAGCGAGACCAGCTTGAACTGCTGGTTGGCCTGGCCGTGGCAGTCGTACAGCTGAACCTGCTGCCCGTTGGCGGTGCCCCACACGTCCAGGCAGCGGCCGGACTGCACGCCGCTGATGGTGCCGTTGGCGTTGACGTTCCACTGCTGGTTGGCCTGGCCGTTGCAGTCCCAGATGATGACGGCGGTGCCGTTGGCGGTGCCCTGCGCGTTGGCGTCCAGGCACTTGTTGCCGTACACCTGCAGCGCCTTGCCGGAGGTGTACGTCCACCGCTGGTTGCTCTGCCCGTGGCAGTCGTACAGCTGCACCCGTGTGCCGTTGGTCTGCGTCGCGTTGGGCACGTCGATGCACCGGCCCGACTGCGTCCCCACGATCTGGTTCGTGCCGCCGGGCACACCCGGCGACGTGCCGCCCGTGGGGCTGACGGTGGGGCTCACCGTGGGCGAGGTGGTGGGGCTCGCGGCGTTGAGGGCGTTGAGGACCGAGGTGTACGCGGCCTTCTTGTTGCCGCCGCCGTCGAAGAGCAGCGGGCTCTCGTTGGAGCGCCACGAGTCGCTG
>NZ_JBFAJA010000175.1:0-995 GCF_040654975.1 Dactylosporangium sp. NPDC050588
GTCCGCACCGACGGCGCCGTGCTGCGGTTCGCCGGCCGTGCCGACGACCAGGTGAAGATCCGCGGCTACCGGGTCGAGCCCGGCGAGGTCGAGGCGGTGCTCGTGCGGCATCCGGCGGTGCGCCGCGCCGGTGTCGTCGCCGCCGCCGACGAGGACGGCGTGTCGTACCTGGTCGGGCACGTGGAGGCGACCGGCCTCGACGAGCAGAGCCTGCGTGCGTGGCTGCGCCGCCGGGTGCCGGAGCACCTGGTGCCGACCCGTTTGGCGATCACCGAGCGGCTGCCCCTGAGCCCGAACGGCAAGATCGACCGGGCCGCCCTGCCCGCGCTCGCGGCCCGGCGCGGGACCGAGACGGTGTTCGTCGCGCCCCGCACTCCCGCGGAGGAGCGGCTCGCCGCGATCGTCGGCGACGTGCTGGGCATCGACGAGATCGGGGTCGAGGACCGCTTCACCGACCTCGGCGGGCACTCCCTGGCCGCCGCCCGCGTCTGCGCCCTCGCCGGCCGCGAGTTCGGCACCACGGTCGCCCTGGCCGACTTCCTCGCAGAGCCGACCGTCGCCGCCCTCGCCGCCCTGGTCAACGGCGGCCGGAGGCCCGCGGCGGCCCCGGTCCGGCACGAGGGGCGGACCGAGTACCCGCTCACGGCGACCCAGCGCGGCCTGTGGACGCTGCGGCAGGTCGGCTCGGTGCCGGCCGTGACCACGGTGGCGTTCCGGGTCCGGCTCACCGGGCCGGTCGAGGCGGCCACCCTGCGCTCGGCGCTGGCCGCGCTGGTGTCGCGCCACGAGGTCCTGCGCAGCCGGATCGTCGAGCGCGACGGCGAGCCGATCGCGGTCGTGGGCGAGTGGACGGATGTCCCCGTCATCGAACACGACCTGCGCGACCGGCCCACGGCAGAGCACGACCTGCGCGACCGGCCCACGGCAGAGCACGACCTGCGCGACCGGCCCACGGCAGAGCACGACCTGCGCGACCGGCCCACGGCAGAGCACGA
>NZ_JBFAJA010000175.1:1095-11863 GCF_040654975.1 Dactylosporangium sp. NPDC050588
CCTGCGCGACCGGACCGCGGCCGAGCGCGCCGGGCGGGCGGACGCGATCGCCGAGGCCGCCTCCCGGCACGCCTTCGACCTGACCGGCACCGCGCCGCTGCTGCGGGTCGAGCTCATCCGGCTCGCCGCCGGGGTGTCGGAGCTGATCGTCGTCGCCGACCACATCGCATTCGACGGCTGGTCCACCGGCACGTTCCTCACCGAGCTCGCAACGGAGCTGGCCGCCCCCGGGACCGTCGAGCCACCGCCGGTGCAGGTCGGCGACCTCGCCTTCACGCCCGACGGCGCGACGGACGCGTGGCGGGACGAGCTGGCCGGCGCGTCGCCGCCGAGCGAGCTGTTCTCGGGCACCGGAAGCTTCCGCGGCGAGCGGATCACCCGCCCGGTGCCGCCGGCGAGCGGCAACGCGGTCTTCGCGGACTGGCTGGCCGCGCTCGGGCTGCTGCTGGCCGGGTTCACCGCCCGCCGGGACGTGCTGGTCGGCGTGGTCGCGGCCCGGCGCGCCGGGCCGGAGCTCGACCGGGTCATCGGCCCGCTCGTCGACGTGCTGCCGGTCCGGCTGCGGCTCGAGCCCGCGGCCACCGTCCGGGACACGGTCGCGGCCGCGTCGGCGACGACGGCCCGCGCGCTGGACCGGCCTCGGCCGTCCACGGAAGACCTGTTCGCGGCCGTCGGCACCCAGTCGCGCGGGGCGATGCTGACCCCGGTGGTGCTCGCCGCGCAGCCGGCCGGGATGCCGGTCCGGGTCGAGCGGGGCGGGGTGCGGCTGGAGCTGCTCGGCGAGCTGGGGTGCGGCGGGGCGCAGAACCCGTTGACCGTCTTCGTGAACGAGACGGCCGACGGGGTCGAGCTTCAGGTGGAGTACGACACCGGCCTCACGGACCGCGAGTGGGTGGAGGCGTTCGCGGACCGGCTCCTGCGCGTGCTCGCCGAGGTCACCGCGGACCCGGATCGCCCGCTGCACCGCCTGCCGCTGGTCACCGCGGCCGAGGAGGCGCAGCTGCTCGACCTGGCCGCCGGCCCGCCGGTCCCGGCGGGCGCGCCGGTCACGGCGGTCGAGGCGATCGAGCGGCAGGTGCGGGAGCGCCCCGGCGAGGTGGCCGTCGTCGGCGCCGACGACGAGATGACGTTCCGGCAGCTGTGGGACGACTCGGCCGCGGTCGCGGCGCTCCTGCTGGGTCAGGGCATCGAGCCCGGCGACGTCGTCGGCGTGTGCCTGCCGCGCGACCACCGGATGCCGGCGACGCTGCTCGGGGTGTGGCGGGCCGGGGCGGCCTACCTGCCGCTGGAGCCGGAGCTGCCGGCCGAGCGTCTGGGCTGGCTCGCCGCGGACGGCGGCGCGAAGACCGTGCTCTGCCGGTCCACGACCGCCGCCGCGGCCGGATCAGGCGCGCTGGACCTGGACCTGGAACTCGACCGGGCGCCGGCTGTGCCCGCGGCCGGCCTCCCCGCCGTCGGGCCCGGCGATCGGGCCTATCTGCTGTACACCTCGGGCTCGACCGGCAAGCCGAAGGGTGTGGCCGTCGCACAGTCCAGCGTCGCCGCGCTCACCGAGGCGCTGCGCTTCGAGCCCGGCTTCGGGCCCGGGGACCGGATGCTCGCCGTGGCCACGCTCAGCTTCGACGTCTCGTGCGCGGAGATCTGGTCCTCGCTCGGCGTCGGCGCCTGCTGCGTGGTCGTCGACCGCGACAGCGCGGTGGACGGGTACCGCCTCCGCCGCCAGATCGCCGAGCACCGCGTCAACGTGATGAACGTGCCCCCGACGATCCTGCGGACCCTGCTCGCGGCGGGCTGGACGGGCGGTGCGGACCTGCGCGTGTGGGCCGCCGGCGAGACACTCGACCCGGCCCTGGCCCGGGATCTGCTGCCGGTGGTGCGGGAGCTGTGGAACACGTACGGCCCGACCGAGGCCACCGTGCTGTCGACCGCGCACCGCGTCCTCGAGGTCGGCGACGCCGTGCCGATCGGGCACGCGATGCTCGGCGAGCGGCTGTACGTCATGGATGCGCTGGACCGGCTCGTCCCGGCGGGCGTCGTGGGCGAGCTCTGGATCGGCGGCGCCGGGCCGGCCATCGGCTACCACAACCGGCCGGACCTGACCGCGGCCGCGTTCGTGCCCGACCCCGTCGTGCCCGGCGGGCGGTGCTACCGCACCGGGGACCTGGTCTACCGCCGCCCGGACGGCGAGATCGTGTTCTGCGGCCGGCGCGACCATCAGCTGAAGATTCGCGGGTACCGCGTCGAGCTCGGCGAGATCGAGGCCGTGCTGCGCGCCCACCCCGACGTCGAGCACGCCGTCGTCACCGCGCGGGGGCAGGGCGCGGAGGCGCACCTCGTCGGCTACGTCGCGGGCCCGGTCACCGCCGGGCAGATGGCCGCCCACCTGCGCGCGAGCCTGCCCGCCTACCTCGTGCCGCACCGCTGGGTGGTGCTCGACGCGCTGCCGATGACGCCCAGCGGCAAGGTCGACCTGGGCGCGCTGCCCGAGCCCGGCGAGGACCGGCCGCACCGGCCGGCCGAGTCGATGATGGAGCAGCTGGTCGCCGACGTCTGGGCCCAGATCCTCCCCACCGATCGCATCGGCGCCGACGACAGTTTCTTCGGTCTCGGCGGGCACTCGCTGGCCGCGACCCGGGCCGTCGGCCGGCTGCGCGAGACGCTCGGCTGCGCGATTCCCGTGCGGCTGCTGTTCGACCATCCGGTCCTCGCGAACTTCGCGGGGCAGCTCGAGCGGCTTGTCATGGACGACATCGTGGCCGCACCGGCCACTGGCAACTAGAAATAGGAAATTAAATATGACTATGTCTGACCAGGACACCTTACGGGCCGTCATGGAGCGGCGGGTCGCGGCTGCCCGCGCCGCCGCCCGGTCCGACGCGGAGATCCCGCGCCGGTCCGACCCGCACGCGCCGCAGCCGCTATCACCGTCGCAGACCCGGCTGTGGTTCAACGCGCAGTTCGAAGCCAACCCGTCGATCTACAACGTGCCCACGGTGCTGCGGCTGACCGGCCCGCTCGACGCCGACGCGTTGCTGGCCGCGTTGCGCGAGGTCGCCGCCCGGCACGAGGTCCTGCGCAGCGTCATCGCGCCGCCCGGGCACGCCGTCGCCGGCCCGGCCGACCGGATCGAACTGTCCCTTGTGGACATCGACGAGCCGGGGCTGGACGCGGCGCTGCGGACCGAGGTGAGCCGGCCGTTCGAGCTTGACCGAGAGCCGCCGATGCGGGCCGTGCTCTTCCGGCTCGGCGCCGAGCACCACGTGCTGGCCCTGACCGTGCACCACATCGCCACCGACGCGTGGTCGCAGGACCTGATCCTCGACGAGCTCGGCGCGCTGTACGCCGCCCGGCTCGGCCAGAGCACGCCGCCCGCCCCGCCGCGGCTGCAGTACGCCGACATCACCGAGTGGCAGGCCACGCGGACCGCGGACGACCACGTCGGCTGGTGGGCCGAGCGGCTGGCCGGGCTCGCCCCGGTGCTCACGCTCCCCGTCGACCGGCCCTACCCGGCGGTGGCCGACTGGAGCGGCGGCTACCTGCCGTTCAGCCTGTCCCCGGCGCTGGCCGACCGGGTGCGCGAGACCGCCCGGGAATGCAACGCGACGCCGTTCATGGTGGTGCTCGCGGCCTGGCAGGCGCTGCTGGGCCGGCTCTGCGGCAGCGAGGACGTCGCGGTCGGCGTGCCCGAGTCCGGGCGCCACCACCGCGCGACCGAGGGCGTCGTCGGCTGCTTCATCAACACGCTCGTGATGCGCACCGACCTGTCCGGCGACCCGACCGGCCGGCAACTGCTCGACCGCGTCCGGGAGACCACCATCGAGGCGTTCGCGCACGCCACCGCGACCTTCGAACGGGTCGTGGAGGCCGTGGCACCGGAGCGTTCCACTGCCACGACGCCGATCTTCCAGTCGATGCTGTACCTGCTCGAGACCGCCCAGCGCGACCCGGTGCTGCCGGGCGTGCGCGCCGAGCGGCTCGACGCCCCGCTCGACTTCAACAAGTTCGACGTGAGCCTGTCGCTGGAGGCCGACGGCGGCGGCTACGCGGGCGAGCTGCACTACCGCCGCGACCTGTTCGACCGGGAGACGGCCGAGCGCTGGGCGCGCTGGCTGCTCGCCCTGCTCGACGGGATGCTGTCCGGGCCCGACCGCCCGCTCTCGCAGCTCGACCTGCTCAGCGACGCCGAACGGGCCGATCTGGTGGCCCTCGGCACCGGCCCCGACCTGCCCGCCGACGCGCCCGCCACGGTGCTCGACGCGGTCCTCGCCCAGGCCGACGCCCGCCCGGCGGCCGTCGCGGTCGACGCCACCGACGGCACCCTGACCTACGGTGACCTGGCCGGGGCCGCGGCCCGGATCGCGACCGCGCTGCGCGAACACGGGGCCGGGCCCGGCGCGCCCGTCGGGATCTGCCTGCCCCGCGACCGGCACCTGCCCGCCGCGCTGGTCGGCGTCTGGCAGGCCGGATCGGCGTACGTGCCGCTGGAGCCCGACCACCCGGCCGAGCGGCTGCGGTACCAGCTCACCGACTCGGGCGCCGGCGTCGTCCTCGCCGCCGCGGAGACGCTCGACGTGGCCCGCCCGCTCGTCGAGGGCACCGGCGCCGTCCTCGTCGACCTGGCCGCCGCGCTCGCCGCCGAGCCCGGCGAACTCCCGGCGACCGAACCCGACGACCTCGCGTACATCCTCTACACCTCCGGCTCGACCGGCCGCCCGAAGGGGGTGGAGCTCAGCCACGGCGCCGTCGCCGCGTTCGTCGCCGCCAACTGCGAGCTGGTGCCGGTGACGCCCGACGACGTGATGCTCGGCCTGACCGCGCTCTCGTTCGACGTGGCCGGGATCGAGCTGTGGTGCGGCCTCGGCAACGGCGCCCGGCTGGTGCTGCTGGAGCGCGGCGTGGCCGTCGACGGGCACCTGGTGGCGCAGCGCATCGCCGAGTCCAAGGTGACCGTGATGACCGCGACCCCGACCACGTTCCGGATGCTCGTCGCGGCCGGCTGGCAGTCGCCGGAGGTACGGGGAATCGCCATCGGCGAGGCCCTCGACCCCGCGCTCGGCCGCGAGCTCACGGCCCGGATCGGCGAGTGCTGGAACGGCTACGGCCCGACCGAGACCGCCGTGGCGTCAACGATGTACCGCCTCACCGCCCCCGTCGGCGACACCGTGCCGATCGGCACCCCGATGGCGGGGGAGTGGGTGTATGTGATGGACTCGGCCGGGCGGCTCGCGCTGCCCGGGACCGTGGGCGAGCTGTGGATCGGCGGGGCCGGTGTGGCGCGCGGCTACCATGGACGGCCCGACCTGACCGAGGCCGCGTTCGTCGCGGACCCGGTGCGGCCGGGCGAGCGCTGCTACCGCACCGGTGACCTGGTGCGCTGGCGCACCGACGGGCTCCTGGATTTCCTCGGCCGGCGTGACCACCAGGTGAAGGTCCGCGGGCACCGCATCGAGCTCGGCGAGATCGAGTCGCAGCTGCGCTCGGCGCCGGGCGTGGCCGAGTCGGTGGTGACCGTCGCCGACCCGACCGGCGACGCGCACCTCGTCGGCTACGTCGTACCGCGGCCGGGGACGACGCCGGACACACAGGCCCTGGAGGCCCTGCTGCGGGCGACACTGCCCGACTACATGGTCCCGCGCCGCTGGATGACGCTGGACGCGCTGCCGGTCAACGCGTCCGGGAAGGTCGACCGCACCGCGCTGCCCGAGCCGCGGGACGAGGTGCAGCAGCAGGTCGCGCCGCGCACCGAGGCGGAGCAGCTGGTCGCCGAGATGTGGAGCGCCGTGCTGAAACGCGACGAGCTGTCGGTGTACGACAACTTCTTCGCGCTCGGCGGGCACTCCCTGTCGGCGACGCTGGTCGTGGGCCGGCTCCGCGACGCGCTGGACTTCCCGGTGCCGGTCCGGCTGCAGTTCGAGCAGCCGGTGCTCGCGAACTTCGCCGCCGCGCTGGAGGCGTTGCTGCTGGACGAGGCGGCGCAGGCGTGACAGTCACCGACGCCCAGCGCTCGCTGCTGCAGCAGCGGCTGGCCGGGGCACGCCGCAACGCCGCCCGCGCCGCCAGCACCATTCCCGCGTCCCCCGACCGGGACTCGCCGGCACCGCTGTCGCCGGCCCAGGCCCGGCTGTGGTTCCTGCACCAGCTGGAGCCGGACAGCGGCTCCTACCACGTGACGGCCACCGTGCGGCTGACCGGCCCGCTCGACGTGGCCGCGCTGGCCGCCGCGGTCCGGGACCTCGCCGAGCGCCACCACGTGCTGCGCACCCGGTTCGTGGACCGCGACGGCGAACCGAGCGCGGTGCTGGGCAGCGCGGACGACGTGATCGTCGAGACCGACGGGGAGATCGACGACGTCCGGCAGCGGCCGTTCCGGCTCGAAGACGAACCACCGCTGCGGGCGCTGATCCGCCGCGACGGACCGGACGAGCACGTGCTGCTGCTCGTCGTGCACCACATCGCCTTCGACGAGTGGTCCGTCGACCTCGCCCTGCGCGAGCTCGCCGACCTGTACGCCGCCCGCCTCGACGGCCGCCCGGCGCCGGACGCGCCCGGCCTCCAGTACGCCGACTACGCCCGCTGGCAGGCCGGCCGCGAGCCGTCGGCCGCGGCCCTGGACCGGTGGGTCGAGCGGCTGCAGGGCCTGGCGCCGGTGCTGGACCTGCCGACCGACCGGCCCCGCCCCGCGGTGGCCGGCCACGGGGCCGGGGAGGTGCCGGTGCACGTGCCCGCGGCACTGGCCGGCCCGCTCGCCGACCTCGCCGCCTCCTGCGGGGCCACCCCGTTCATGGTGCTGCTCACCGCGCTCCAGGCACTGCTGGCCCGGGTGTGCGGCACCGACGACATCCCGATCGGGGTCCCGGTCGCGGGCCGGCACCACCCCGACATCGAGAAGATGATCGGCTGCTTCATCGGTACGTTGGTCATGCGGACCGACTGCTCCGGCGACCCGACCGGACGCGAGCTGCTGGCCCGGGTCCGCGAGGTGGCGATCGACGCGCTCGCGCAGTCCGAGACCCCGTTCGAACGGATCGTGGAGCGGCTGCAGCCCGAGCGCACCCTCGGCCACACGCCGATCTTCCAGGTGCTGCTCAACGTCCTGGAGCAGCCGGCCGCGCCGCCGCGCCTGCCGCAGCTGGACGCGCAGGGCGTGCTGCTGGCGACCCACACCGCCAAGTACGACCTCAACCTCACGCTGTCGCGCGTGGACGACGGCTACCGCGGCATGCTGGTGTTCCGCACCGACCTGTTCGACGAGGAGACCGTCCGGCGGCTGGTGGACTGGTTCCTGGCGCTGCTGACGGGCCTGGTCACCGAGCCCGACCGTCCCGTCGGAGCGCTGGCGCTGGAGCCCGGCGTGCGGCCCGGGCCGGACGGCCCGCGGGTGTCCTACCCGCTGGACCGGCCGCTGCACGAGCTCATCGCCCACCACGCCGGGTCGACGCCGGAGGCCACCGCGGTGGTCGCGGCGGACGGCCGGCTGTCCTACGCGGAGCTGGACCGGCGCGCCGGGGCGGTGGCGGCCCGGCTGCTGGCGGCCGGCGTGCGGCCCGAGGAGCCGGTCGCGGTGCTCACCGAGCGCGGGACGGCCCTGCCCGTCGCGATGCTGGGCACGCTGAAGGCCGGCGCCGTCTATCTGCCCGTCGACCCCGGCTACCCGGACGGCCGCGTGGCGGAGATCCTCGACACCGCCCAGGCCCGGTTCGTGCTCACCGAGACGGCGTTCGCGGACCGTGCACCGTGCCGTGCCCCGGGCCGCGAGGCGATCGTCGTCGCGGACGTCACCGGCGAGCCGGCCGGGGCCGTGGTGGTGCCGATGGACCACCTCGCGTACCTCATCTTCACGTCCGGCTCGACGGGGCGGCCGAAGGGCGTCATGGTCGAGCACCGCAACATCGCGCACTACCTGCACGCCGTGGCGGACCGCATCGGGCACCGGAGCTCGTACGCTCTGGTGTCCACCCACGCGGCCGACCTCGGCATGACGAACCTGTTCGGGGCGCTCGCCACCGGCGGCGTGGCGCACCTCGTGGACCGCGAGACCGCCACGGACCCGGAGGCGTTCGCGGCCTACCTGGCCGAGCACCCGGTCGACGCGATGAAGCTGGTCCCGAGCCACCTGGAGCTGCTGGCCGCGCACGGCGACCTCGCCGCGCTGCTGCCCCGCGAGCTGCTCGTCCTGGCCGGCGAGCCCTGCCCGTGGGAGCTGGTCGACCGCATCGAACGGGTCCGGCCGGATCTCGAGGTGCAGGTCCACTACGGCCCGACCGAGACGACCGTCTCCGTCTTCGGCTGCGACGTGCGCGAGGTCCCGGCCGAGCGCCGCACCGGCATCGTCCCCATCGGACGCCCGTTCGCGAACGTCGAATGCCGGGTGACCGACCGGGCGGGCCGCCAGGTGCCGGACGGGGTGCCGGGCGAGCTGCGCATCGGTGGCCCGAGCGTGGCCCGCGGCTACCTGAACCTCGTCGACGACCGCTTCCAGCAGGGGTGGTACCGCTCCGGCGACCGCGTCCGCGTCGACGCCCACGGCCTCGTGCAGATCCTGGGCCGGGTCGACGACCAGGTGAAGATCCGCGGCTTCCGGGTCGAGCTCAACGAGGTCGCCTCCGCGGTGCGTGGGGTCCCCGGCGTCGGCGAGGCCGTGGTACTGCCCGTCGGCGAGGCGCACACCCGCCGGCTGGCCGCCTGGATCACGCCCGCCACCGCCGACCCTGGGCAGGTGCGGGCCGCGCTGCGCGACCGGCTCCCGGACTACATGGTGCCGTCGGCGTTCGTCGTCCTCGACCGGCTCCCGCTGACCGCGAACGGCAAGGTGGACCGGACCGCGCTGCCCGCACCGCAGCCGCCGGGCGCCGCCACCCGGGTCGCGCCGGAGACCCCGACGCAGCTGCGGGTCGCCGCGGCCTGGGCCGAGGTCCTCGACGGCGCCGAGATCGGGCTCGACGACGACTTCTTCGCCCTCGGCGGCGACTCGTTCAAGGCCGTGCGCGCCGTGCGGGCCATCGACCCGCAGCTGCGGGTCATCGACCTGTTCACCCGCCCGACCGTGCGCGAGCTGGCCGCCTATCTCGACGGCGACACCGGCTCGACCGGGCTGCTGCACCGCCTCGCGGGCCCGGCCGACGCGACCCTGACCGTCGTGTGTGTGCCCTACGGCGGCGGCTCGGCCGCGGCCTACGGGCCGCTCGCCACCGAACTCGCGCAGCGCCTGCCGGGCGCGGCCGTGCTGGCGATCGAGCTGCCCGGGCACGACCCCGCCCGGCCCGACGAGCCGCCGCTGCCGATGGCCGAGCTGATCGACCGCGTGGTGGCGGACCTGCCGACCGGCCCGGTGCTGGTCTACGGCCACTGCGTCGGCTCGGCGGCCGCCACCGAGCTCGCCCTCCGCCTGGAGTCCGACGGCCGCGAGGTCGCCGGGCTCGTCGTCGGCGGCAGCTTCCCGGCGGCCCGGCTGCCGGGGCGGGTGTCGTCCTGGCTGCACCGGCGCTTCCACGCCACCTGGTTCACCTCCGACCGGGCGTACCGCGACTTCCTCCGTACACTCGGCGGCCTCGACGACGACGAAGGCCTCGACGCCGACGTGATCCTGCGCAGCCTGCGCCACGACGTGGACGAGTCCCAGACGTGGTTCACCCGCGAGCTGACCCGGCCCGACCGGCGGCGGCTGCGGGCGCCCGTGCTGTGCCTCATCGGGGCACGGGACCGCTCGACGGAGCTGTACCAGGAACGCTATGCGGAATGGGGCGCCTTCGCGGACCGCGTCGCCCTGGCGGTCCTTCCCCGGGCCGGGCACTACTTCCTCAAGCACCAGGCGGCGGCCGCGGCCGACGAGATCGCCGGCGCGCTGCGGGAGTGGAGCGCGGGCCGGGCGCCGGAGGTGGTCAGCACCGCGGTCACCGGCGGCCGGGCAAGGCGCGACCTGCGCGAGTTCTACGTCATGACGGCCGGCCAGACCGCCTCGCTGATCGGTGCCGCGCTCAGCTCGTTCGCCCTGGGCGTCTGGGCGTACCAGCAGAACGGCCGCGTCGCCGACTACGCCCTCGTCACCATGCTGGCCCTGCTGCCCTCGATCCTGCTGCTGCCGGTGGGCGGGGCCGTGGCGGACCGGATCGACCGGCGGCGCATCATGCTGGCGTGCAACGGGGCGGGCGCGCTGGTCATGTCCGCCGTGGTCACCCTGCTGGCGCTGGGCCGCCTGGAGATCTGGAGCGTCGGGCTGCTGGCCGGGCTGCTGTCCGCGGTGACCGCCTTCCACCGGCCCGCCTACCTGGCCGCCGTCGCGCAGCTGGTGCCGAAGCCGTACCTGGGCCAGGCCAACGCCCTCGCCAACCTCGGCCCGGGCATCGGCATGCTCATCGCCCCGCTGGCCGGCGGCGCGCTGATCACGGCGCTGGGCATGCCATGGGTGGTCGCGGTCGACGTCGTGTCGCTGCTCGTCGGCGTCGGCACGCTGCTGCTGGTGCGCCTGCCCGACCGGCTCTTCCGCCGCCAGGAGGAGACCTTCGTCCGCGCGATCGTCGGCGGCTGGCGGTTCCTCATCCGGCGCCGCCCGCTCATGGTCATGATCGTGTTCTTCGTGGTCGAGAACTACCTCGCGATGCTCGCCCTCGCCGTGACCGTGCCGACCGTGTACGCGTTCGGCGGCACGACGGCGGTCAGCGTCGTCACCGCGTTCAGCGGCGTCGGGGCCGCCCTCGGCGCGCTGGCCATGGTGCTGTGGGGCGGCGCCGAACGCCGCGCCACCGGCATGGTCGGCTTCGTCATCGGGGTC
>NZ_JBFAJA010000176.1:0-9880 GCF_040654975.1 Dactylosporangium sp. NPDC050588
TTCCTGCTTCACCGACGACTGCCCCGTCCGAGAGGACTCTCGTTGAGGTCTTACACCGCCTCCACAGGCGATCACGGAGAGCCCCTCCGCGAGAACGTTGCGGGCCGCGTTGACGTCACGGTCGTGGGTCTGCCCGCATCGACAGGTCCACGACCGCACGTGCAGCGGCATCCGCGCAGCGAGCGCACCACAGGCCGAGCACAGCTTCGACGACGGGAACCAACGGTCCACCACGACCAGATTCCGGCCGTGCCAGTCGGTCTTGTACTCGAGCATGGCGCGGAACTGCCGCCAGGCCGCGTCGCTGATAGCGCGGGCCAGGCTGTGGTTTCGGAGCATGTTGCGGACGGTCAGGTCCTCGATCACGATCGTTTGGTTCTCACGAACGAGCCGAGTACTCACCTTGTGCAGGTGGTCACGCCTGCGGTCGGCGATCCGGGCGTGCACGCGGGCGCCCTTGCACCGGGCCTTCGCCCGGTTCGTGGAGCCGGGCGCCTTCCTGGCGAGGTTGCGTTGGGCGCGGGCGAGCGCGGCTCGGTCCCGGCGTTCATGCTTCGGGTTGGTGATCTTCTCCCCGGTGGACAGGGTGAGCAGACTGTCGAGGCCGGCGTCCACACCGACCGTGCCCGTGGCCGAAACGGGCTCGACCCGGTCCTCGCACAGCAGGGACACGAACCAGCGGCCCGCGGAGTCCTGCGACACGGTGACCGTGGACGGCGATGCGCCCTCGGGCAGCGGACGCGACCACACGATGTCCAGCGGCGCATCCATCTTGGCCAGGGTGAGCCGGCCGCCGCGGTAGCGGAACGCGCTGGTGGTGTATTCCGCCGAACGCCGCGACCGCTTCCTGGACTTGAACGTCGGATACCTCGCCCGCTTGGCGAAAAAGTTCGTGAACGCCACCTGCAGGTGACGCAGCGCCTGCTGCAACGGCACCGAGGAGACCTCGTTGAGAAACGCCAGCTCGTCGGTCTTCTTCCACGCGGTTAGCAGCGCGCTGGTGGCGTTGTAGTTGACCCGCTCCTGCCGCAGCGTCCACGCCTCGGTGCGGGCCTGCAACGCCATGTTGTACACCAACCGGACACACCCGAACGTCCGGGCAAGCTCCGCCGCCTGCTCCGGACTGGGGTAGAAGCGGTACTTGAACGCCCGCTTCACCGCCCTGGCCACGGCTCACAAGCTAGCACGCGCATCAGGAACCTCGCTGTAACAGGCGGCTACACGCCGGCCCGCCCTGGGCGGCGGATCGGCGTTCCTGCCCTGCTCCACAGGGGCTCCGCTTCCCCCACGGCTAAGCCGAGGTTTTCACGGAGACCTCCGATGAGCGGCCCGAGCACGAGCGGCCGCCACGAGCGGCGCCACGAGCGCGCGCCCCGGTCGGCCGTCAGCATGATCGGCCTCGGTTACTACGGCCAGCAGGCGGGTCCGGCGACGCGTGCCTGCAGGTCCGGATCTCGGGTGCCCGCCGGGCACTCATGTGCGACCAGCACTGGGACCGTGACGTGCACCGCCACTGGCACGGCCCGGTGCCACCGGACGGCGCCGTCAGGATCGGGCGGCCGTCGCTGCTGGTGGTCCGCTTCCCCGGCAGCGACGAGGTGCTCGTCGTGTCCGTGCTCTACCGCGACATCGCCACGCTCAGGGCACCGGGCACGGTCGTACGCACGGTGCCCTTCCTCGACAGCGGGTTCTCCTACGTCGCCGACGTGCTCGCCGCCGGCGACGCCGCGGGCATGCAGGCCTTCGCCCCCGACGGCGAGCCGCTCTTCTACCACTACGTCGAGCGCGACCCCGGCGGTTCCTAGTGGCAGAACAGGCGGATCCCCGTTCGGACGAGGGTGATGCTGCGGCGGTCGCACTCGGCGGACACGTCGGTGGAGCGGATCGAGTCGCCCGGTTCGGCGATGTACCGCACGCCGTGCCGGGCGGCGTGCTCCACGTTGTCGGCGAAGGGCAGCGCCCCGTCGGAGACGAACGCGATCCCGTCCCTCCCGGCCAGCCAGGCCTCCCGGTCGGTGGCGTCGAGCAGTTCCACCCGTCGGAGCTGCTCGGCGACCCGGTCCTGGACCTTGTCCTGGTCGCCGGTGGGCAGCGCGGGGTGGCGGCGCAGCCACCACGTGTCGGCCTTGGCTCCGGCCAGCCTCGTGCAGTCCACCCGTGACTGCTGTCCCGCGCCGACCCCGAGCACCATGCCGTCCCGGACGTAGGCGACCGAGTTCGACTGCGTGTACCTGACCGTCACCAGCCCGAGCAGCAGGTCGTCGGCCGCGGCCGGGGGTAGCCCTTCGCCGAGCAGATCCCGGGTCAGCGGAGCGTCGTCGCGCGGCTGGGTGAGGCGCATCCCGTACACCTCACGATGCTCCACCGAAGGGGGCCGAAACGCCGGGTCTGCCTCGACGACGAGGAAGCGGCCGCCCTTCTTCGCCGCGAGCGCCGCCACCACCCCGTCCTCGAACCCGGGCGCCACGATCCCGTCGGACACCACCCGCCGCAGCAGGTCGGCGAGCTCGGCGTCGACGGGCTCGGACACCGCGACGAAGTCGCCGTAGGAGCTCTTCGGGTCCGCGTCCCGCGCCCTGACGTACGCGCTGGTCAGCCGCCCGGTCGTCGCGGGATTCAGCCGGTACGTGGCGGCCATGACCCGGTCGAGCGGACCCGCGGTCGCGGCGCCGGCGGGCGACACGTGCTTGAACGACGCCGCGACCGGCCCGCCGAGCGCGGCCGCCGCCTCCCGAACCAGCTGCCAGGCCCCGGCCGCGTCGAGCACGTTCACGAACGACGGCACCCCGTGCAGGAACCGCAACGGCGGCCGCCCCGGGTCGAGCGCTGCCATCGATGCCGGCCGCTGGTGCGGGTTCATGCCATAGCGCAGGTCCACCGTGCCTCCGTTTCGCAGGACGTCTGCTTCCCGGAGGCGCCCAGGCGGACGGCGCCACACCCATCGATCCGGCCGGTCCCCGGTGGTGCCCCACCCGCGCCAGTAGCGGCCACCCGCAGCCTATCGGCCCTCAGCGGTGCGCGGCCGGCGACCTGGTCACACGGTCCTGGGTTGTGGTGCGGGGCTGCCGCCGTCGGGCGCGGGGTGATCGTGCTGGGTGGCGGTGAGGTCCAGCACCCAGGCGACCTGGCCGGCCGCGTTGACGATCAGCATGGCGCCGCCCGCGTCGCGGGCGGCGGCGCGGCCGATCCACAGGGTTCTGATGGTCGAGGCGTCGATGAAGGTGACGTCGCGCAGGTCCAGGGTGATCGCGCGGCGACCGGCGGCCAGCGCCGCACTGAACGCGGTCGCGAGCAGATCGCAGTTGTCACGGGCGAACTCGCCGGAGGCGTGCAGCGTGACCGCCGTCGGCCCGGCCGAGTCGTCGGCGACGACGCTGGTGGTGCGTGGATCGACGGTGCCGTCCATGCGTGCTCCCACGGGTCGGTACTCCCCGCCGCGGCACAGCGGGGCGTGCCGCGCCGGTCAGAGTCCCTCGGCTCATGCTTACGCCGGCAACCGGCGGGCGACTACCTCGTCCGACGATGTTTCTGGCCGATGGCTGTGCGGTGAGTGAAGTCCACGGTTGCGCGGCGCTGGGCCGGCCGACGGTCCTCCGACACCAGGTGTCTGTCACCGGCGAACGGCGACCCGAGCCCCGGCAGCACCTGGTTTGACGTGCGAATCATGCGGGGGCAAGCTGCCCGGGCAACCCAATTCCGCATGCTGTACGTGTCTAACGCGATGATGATGCGAATTCTGCGGCGCGGCCGGCGTCCGCACGACGACGAGTTCGTCGCGTACTACGCCGCCCGCGCCGGACACCTGAGAAACACCGCCTTCCTGCTGTGCGGGGACTGGCACCTCGCCGAGGACCTGACCCAGACGGTGTTCACGAAGCTGTACCGCGCGTGGGGCCGGATCGACCGGCACGACGTGCTCGACCAGTACGCGCGGCGGGTGCTGCTGCGGGCCTTCCTCGACGAGCGTCGGCGGCCGTGGCGGCGGGAACGCCCGACGCCCGACGACGAGGTGCTCGACGCGAGCGTCCCCGACCAGCGGGGCGTCGAGGACCGGCAGGTGCTCAAGCGGGCGCTGCTGCGCATCCCGAAAGGGCGGCGGGCGGTGCTGGTCCTGCGCTTCTGGGCGGACCTGTCGGTCGAGCAGGTCGCCGACGTGCTCGGCTGCTCCACCGGCACCGTGAAGAGCCAGACCGCCCGCGGCCTCGACAACCTGCGCGAGGTGCTCGGCGACACCCTCGAAGACCTCAGACCGACCAGCCCCGGAGGACTCCAGTGAACGACGTGAAGATGCTCTGCGACCTCGCCCTCGACGACGCGCCGCCGCTGCGTGAGGCGGAGCGGGTCCTCGCGGTCGCGGCCCGGGCCGCGCGGACCCGCGACCGGGTCGTCGCCGCCACCGCGGGTCTCGCCGGCGTGACGGTCGCGGCGGCCCTGGCCGCCCCGGCGCTGCTGCCGTCCCGCCCGCAGCCCCCCGCGCCGTTCGTCGCCGTGCCGGCCGCGCAGCCCGCCGGCTCTCAGGTCCCGTCCGCGGCGCCGGTACCGTCGGCGCAGGCGCTCCCGACACACGACCGCGCCGTGTACGACCTGCTCGTCGCGGCCCTGCCGGCGGGGTACACGGGACGCACCCAGTACCCGTTCGCCGGTCCGAGCACGCCGGCGATGCGCCTGGACTCGCCGACCGGTTCGGCGCTCGTGGTGATGTCCGCCCACGTCGTCGTCTCGGACGGCCACGGGGAGGGCTACCTCGGCGCGTACCTGGCGCAGACCAGCGAAACCGTGCCGCCCGGCGGCCTGTGCGCCCTGCCCGACGCGGGCCGCGAGTGCCGCGTCGTCGACGTCGCCGGCGTGCCGGTCGTGGTCTGGCTGGAGGACCACGGCGACGGCGACGTCATCGTCGCCCGCCGCTACCTGCAGGGCGGCCACTTCAGCGTGACCGCCCAGCGCACCGTCCCCGTCTACCCCCACGACACCGCCACTGACCGCAAACCCGCCCTGGACAAGGCGTTCATCACCGCGGACCAGGTCGCGGCGCTGGCGGGCAACCCGGCGATGCTGCCCTGACGCCGTCCTAGCGGGGCAGCGGCGTGGCGTCGGCGACCAGCCGGCGCCACGCCTGCCGCACCGCGACCAGCTCCGCCCGGTGGCCGGCCTCCCACGCCTCCAGCGCCGGCGCGACCCGCGCCATCGCCAGCTCGTACGCGGGGCGGCGGCACGCGGCGTCGGCGGCGAACGCGGCCTCGATCTGCCCGGCCGGCCGGGTGGACAGATACTCGGGACGGTCGTCGCCGACGTCGGGGTGGCCCTTGCTCCGCATACAGGACTGGTACGGCCGCATCGCGGCGGCGACCGCACCGTCCGCGGCCAGGGGCGCGAACAGGCCGTCGAGACCCGAGAGCTCCCGGACGCCGGCCGGCGGGTCGGCGTCGAAGTACGACCGGTGCCCGAACGGCGCGTTGCACGCCTCGAACGCGGGCACGTCCTCGGGCGCGAGCGCGTGCTCGACCGCACCGGAGCGCCGTAGCCGCTCGAACGCGGCGGCGGCCAGCCGGTACGGGCGCGGCCCGGCGGTGACCGAGTCGAGGACGGTCCCCGAGCCGTTGCCGTAACCGAGGTCGGCGTCGGTGTAGTCCTGGTAGTAGCTGACGTACGGCGGCTGCCGGTACGGCCGCCCGGCGGCGCGCATGCAGGCGGCGAGCCCGCCCTCGACGCGGTGGTAGTTGAGCAGCTCGGCGGCCCGCCGCTCCTCGACGCTGCCGGTGATCCGCCGCATCAGGTCGTCGAGCCGCGCCGCCGTCCGCTCGACCGGCTCGGCCCCGCTGACCGGCGCGGCGGCCGGCGACGCCACCACGAGCAGGACGAAGACCCAGGCCAGCACCCCGAACACCCGACGCGTCACGTCAAGGTGAACGACCGGAGCCCACCGCCGGTCGCGACCCGGGCGCCGCCCGCCACCTGCCGGGTACCGTGGCGGTGTGCGGCGACTGGTCGGTGACGAGATCCTGCAGCCGTGCGCCAGCTGCGGCGGCACCAGCCGGAGCTGGGCGCAGGAGTCCGTCATCTACGGGCGCGTCGAGTCGTCCGTCTCGATGCGGTGCGACTGCGGCGCCGCGAGCGAGGCCTGCGACTGGGGTCCGCTGACCGGAATCGCACGGGAGGCGTTCATCGCCCGCGTCGGGCTCGTCCGGGTGCACGCCGACCCCGAGGTCAACCGTCCGGTGCGGGTGCGGCTGCTCGCGGTGTTCCGCCGGGATGGGATGACGATCGCCGAGGCCGTCGACGCCTACGCGCGCCTGACGGGGGACGGCATCACCGGCACCCCGGCCGAGACGCAGTTGCTCGCCGACCGGCTGGCCGCGGCGGGCGGGACGGTCACGACAGCTGCGGGTACACCGTCCTGAGGTCGGCGGCGAGGGCCTGCTTGGCGCCGGTGGCGGCGTCGTCGACGAGGATCTCCAGGTCGCCCCGGGCGACGCCGTCGGCCACGGCGGTCGCGACGGCCGCGGGGTCGAGCTTCGGCACGTCCCAGCGGGACATCATGTCGGTGTCGGCGGCGCCGAGGTGGACGCCGGAGACCTGGGTGCCCTGGGCGGCGAGCTCGAGGCGGATGCCGTTGGTGAGGCTCCACTCGGCCGCCTTCGCCGCGGCGTAGGACGTGGCGTTGAGGAACGTGATCCACGACAGCACCGACAGGAGGTTGACGACGGCGCCGCCGCCGTTGGCGGCCAGGATCGGGGCGAAGGCGCGGACCATGCGGAGCGTGCCGAAGAAGTGCGTCTCCATCTCGAGGCGGATGTCGTCGAGGTCGCCGTCGACGAGGTTGGCGAACGTCGCCACGCCGGCGTTGTTGACCAGCAGCGTGACGTCGCCGGCCGCGGCCGCGGCGGCCTGCACCGAGGCGGCATCGGTGACGTCGAGCGGCAGGACCGTCGCTCCGGGCAGGTCGACGGATCGCGGGTCGCGGGCCGCCGCGTACACGGTCGCGCCGCGGGCGAGCAGTTCGCGGGCGATGTGCAGGCCGAGGCCGCGGTTGGCGCCGGTGACCAGCGCGACGGATCCTTCGATCTTCATGGTTACCTCCTGAAGTGGTCCGATCACGGTATGGCATCGACGCGCGGCAGGAGATCAGCCTTTGTGGCTACGGCGGATCGCCCAGAGGACGAGGGCGGCGCAGACGGCCGTGAGCGTCAGCGTCGCGACGGTGATGGCGTTCTCGAAGCTGTGGGTCGCCGCGGCGCGGGTGCCGACGTCCGTCAGCGGACCGGCGAGCGCGGCGGCCACGATCGTGCCCGTGACGGCCATGCCGATGCTGCTCGCGACCTCCTGGCTGGTGTCGTTGAGCGCGGCGCCGATGGAGGTCTGGTCCTCGGGCAGCCCGCGCATGACCGTCACTGCGGCGATGATCATGACGACCCGCATGCCGGCGGCCGTCAGTACCAGCGCGGCGGCGATCCAGGCGTAGTGCTGCCGGCCGAGGAGGCCGTAGATCAGCAGGCCCGCGACGACGGCGGCCGCGCCGACCGGGCCGGCCAGGCGGGCGCCGATCTTCTCGACGAACTTCTCCACGAACGGCCCGACCGCGAGCATGGTGACGATCTGCGGGAGGTTGCCGAGCGCGGCCTGCGCCGGTGACCAGCCCCAGACGAGCTGCAGCTGCAGCGAGACGCTGAAGGTGAGCACGGCGAGCCCGAGGCCGATCGCCGCCTGGTACGCGAGGCTGGCCGACACCGACGGGCGCTTGAGCAGGGCGAAGTCGAACATCGGGTGGGCGGTGCTGCGCTCCCGGATCACGAACCCGAGCGCGCTGAGCACGGCGCCCGCGCCGGCGAGCCACGGCTTCGCGTGACCCCAGCCCTCCTCGACCGCCAGGGTGGCCGTCCACAGGGCGAGGATGATCGTGGCCGTGCCGAGCAGGGCGCCGGGCAGGTCCAGCGGCGAGCGGTTGCGGTGCGCGGGGTCGTCGGCGGGGACGCCGAAGCGGATGCACGCGATCGCGAGCGCCGCGATCGGCACGTTGAGCAGCAGCAACGCCTGCCACGGCAGCACCTGGATCACCAGTCCGCCGACGGTCGGCCCCACGGCCAGGCCGACGAGGCCGACCGAGGAGATCAGGCCGGTCGCCCGCATCAGGAGGTTCTCCTGGTCGAACAGCCGGAAGCACAGCGCCATCGTCCCGGGTGCGGTCATGGCCGCGGTGACGCCGATGACCGCCCGCACCGCGACGAGCTGGCCCGGCGTGCGGACCGCCAGCACGGCGAGGCTGGCGAGCGCGAACAGGCCGAGCCCGATGAGCATGACCCGCCGGGTCCCGTACCGGTCGGCGATGGATCCGAACGCGATCATCAGGCCGCCGAAGAGCAGCGAGTAGCCGGAGGTGATCCACTGCAGGTCGGCGGCGGAGGCGTGCAGGTCCCGCGCGATGGTGGGCAGCGCCACGTTGAGCACGGAGTTGTCGAGCATCTCCACCAGGAAGACGACCGACAACCCGAGGATGGCGGGCCAGACCGCCCGCAGGGAGGTGGCCTGCCCCGGCTTGCGCACCTCGATGACGTCGACACTCATCTCGCACCTCCTTCTGGAATGTCATTCCATTACTCTCCGATTCTGGAATGACATTCCAGTCCGTGTCAAGATGGAGGCATGCCACAGACACCCGCCAAGGGCCGCACCGCACGACTGTCGAGGGAGGTGGTGGCCGCCGCCGCCGTCGAGCTGCTCGACGAGCACGGCGAGCGCGGGCTCACGTTCAAACTGCTCACCGAGCGGCTCAAGACGGGTGCGGGCGCGCTGTACTGGCACGTGGCGAACAAGGACGACCTGGTCCGCCTCGCCGCCGACCGGGTCATGGGCGACGCGCTCACCGGCGGCGCCGACGCGTCGCTGCACACGCTGGCCCTCGCGATCTACGACACCTTCGAGCGCCACCCGTGGGCCGCGTCCCACATCGGCGTGGTCCCGCCGCAGCCCAACGCGCTGCGTCTGCTGGACCGCATCGGCACGCTGGTCGCGAAGACCACGCTGCCGCCCGAGCGCCACTTCGTGACCGCCACCGCCATCTTCAACTTCGTCACCAGCGTCACCGCGCAGGAGAGCAGCAACGCCGCGACCGCCGCCCCCGGCGGGAGCCGCGACACGGTCCTGGCCGAGCTGGCGGCGCAGTGGGAGGCCCTCGACCCGGACGCGTTCCCGTTCCTGACCCGCGCCGCCGCCGACCTGCGCGACCACGACGACCGCGACCAGTTCGTCGCCGGCCTCGACCTGCTCCTGGACGGCCTGCGCCTGCAGGAGCTCAAGCTCGACACCGCGACCGACCCCGACCGCCCCTGACCGCCACGAGGACGGTGTCGCCGGGCTCCAGGAGCGCTCCAGTCCCGCTGCACCGCACGCGAACAGGCTGGTCCGTGAGCCCGCGCCGCGCGGGACGCTCACCCTGGAGGGCATCCATGGCACTGTTCGCCGTCTTCACGCACCAGAACCCCATCGGGATCAGCTCCGACGAGTTCCGGCACCGGCTGCCGGAGGGCTTCGGCTACATCCAGGGCCTGATCGACAAGGGCATCATCAAGCACAGCTGGATCGTCGTCGGGCAGTCCGGCGGGCTCAACATCTACGAGGTCGCCTCGCACGAGGAGCTCACCGACGTCCTGTACGGCAACCCGCTCTCCTCGCACCTGCGCCTCGAGGTGCTGCCGCTGTCGACGCCCGGCGGGTTCGACGTCGACGCGTTCGCCAACCGCGACCTCGCGCCCGCGGGCTGAGCCCGTGCGGGCGCTCGTCACGACCGGCGGGGGCGGCGCCGCCGAGCGCGACCTGCAGATCATCCGCCGCGGCTGGGTCCCCCGCGAAGAACTGACCCGCCCCGGCCACCGCCCCCGCACCTGAC
>NZ_JBFAJA010000177.1:0-9528 GCF_040654975.1 Dactylosporangium sp. NPDC050588
TGGGTGTGCGTCCGGCGGCGGTGATCGGTCATTCCCAGGGTGAGGTGGCTGCTGCGGTTGTCGCTGGGGTGTTGTCTCTTGAGGACGGTGCCCGGATTGTCGCGGTCAGGGCTGGTGTGATCGCGGAGTTGCTGTCGGGTCGTGGGGGCATGTTGTCGGTGGCGTTGCCGGTTGATGAGGTCCGGGCCCGGGTGGCGGGTGTTGCCGACGTCGGTGTGGCGGCGGTGAATGGTCCTGGTTTGTGTGTGGTGTCGGGTGACCGCGGCGCGTTGGAGTCGATTGACTGGGGTCAGGCGCGCACTCGGTGGGTGGACGTGGATTATGCGTCGCATTCGGAGCAGGTGGAGGCTGTTGAGGCGGTGCTGAAGGACCGGTTGGGTGTGGTGGAGTTCCGGGCTGCTGAGGTGCCGTGGTATTCGACGGTGACTGGTGGGTTGGTTGATCCGGTCGGGTTGGATGCCGGCTATTGGTACACGAATCTGCGGGCTGAGGTCCGGTTCGAGGCTGCGGTGCGCGCAGCTGCGGGTGACGGGTTCCGCCGGTTCCTTGAGGTGTCTGCGCATCCGGTGTTGTTGCCGGGGATCGTGGAGACAGTCGATGACTGCACGGTGACCGGCACGTTGAAACGGGACAGCGGCGGCCTGGCCGATGTGCTGCGCGCCGCGGCCGTTCTGCACACGGCCGGAACACCCGTTGACTGGTCGTCGGTGCTGCCGGCTGTTGCTCCTGCTGATGTGCCGACGTATCCGTTCCAGCGGCAGCGGTTCTGGTTGGAGTCTGGTGTTGAGCGTTCGGTGTTGCGGCTGGCTGATGGTGGCGTGGTCGTCACCACGAGGGTCTCGACGGCGTTGGAGCCGTGGCTGGCCGACCATGCCGTGCACGGGACGGCGCTGGTGCCGGGGACGCAGTTTGTGGACTGGGCCATCAACGCGGGTGATCTGGTTGGTGCGTCGGTGCTGCGGGAGTTGACGGTGCAGGCTCCGTTGGTGCTGGACGGGGCTGTCGAGGTGCAGACGGCGGTGAACGCCGACCGGCAGGTCGCGATCTACTCACGGACCGGCGACGACGAGCCCTGGACCTGCCACGCCACCGGTGTCCTCGGTGATGCCACTCCGGTCGTGTCACTGACTGCGGAGTGGCCGCCGGCCGGCGCGACGCCGTTGTCGGTGGAGGACGTGTACGAGGCCCTGGCCGTCGCGGGTTTGCAGTACGGCCCGGCGTTCCGAGGCATGCGAGCGGCGTGGCGCGACGGTGCCGAGCTCGTCGCCGAGGTCGCCCTGGACGATGCGGGACGTGCACAGGTGGACCGCTTCGGGGTGCATCCCGCGCTGCTGGACGCCGCGCTGCACCTCGCGGCGCTGGACAAGCCCGGCGGTCCGACGGAGCCGCTGCTGCCGTTCGCCTGGCAGGACGTCACGGTGCATGCCACGGGCGCGGCAGCGGCACGAGTGCGGATGCGCGTCGACGGCGACAGCCTGTCGCTGACCCTGACCGACCTGCACGGGGCGCCGGTGGCCACGGTGGGGTCGCTGGTGCTGCGGGCGCTGCCGGACCGGCTGCCGGTCAAGACGGTGCGGGACCTGTACACCGTCGACTGGGTCGAGGCCGGCCACATCGGCGAGGCGCAGGCCGACATCGCGGTGTGGGACCCCTCCGACGCCGTCCTGGCCGACACCCTGGCCGGTGTGCAGCAGCGCCTGGCAGCCGACGATCAGCGTTGGCTGGTGCTGGTCCCGGGCAGCCAGGATCGTCCGGAGCGGGCGGCGGTGTGGGGTCTGCTGGCGTCGGCGCAGTCGGAGCATCCAGATCGTTTCGTGTTGGTGGATGCGGCTGATGCGGGGACGGCGCGGGCCGCGGTGGCGGTGTGTGACGAGCCGCAGTTGCGTGTCGACGGCGACGGTCGAGTACAGGTGCCGCGCCTGGTGCGTGCCGCGCCGGCTGACGACGAGGTTGACTTCGGTGCCGGCCCGGTGTTGATCACTGGTGGCACGGGAACTCTCGGTGGGTTGCTGGCAAGGCATCTGGTCGACGCGTACGGCGTGACCGATCTGGTGTTGGTGTCGCGGCGTGGGCCGGCCGCCGGCCGGTTGGGTGAGGAGCTGCCGCAGGCGCGGATCGTCGCGTGTGACGTGTCGGATCGGGAGGCGTTGAAGGCGCTGTTGGAGGAGTGCAGGCCGAGTGCTGTGATCCATGCGGCCGGTGTCCTGGATGACGCGACGGTGGCGAACCTGACCGAGTCCCAGTTGGAGGCGGTGTTCCGGGCGAAGGCGGTCGCCGCTCAACATCTGCATGAGCTGACCGATGGGTTGAGTGCGTTCGTGTTGTTCTCGTCGGCGTCGGCGGTGTTCGGCGCTGCGGGGCAGGCCAACTATGCGGCGGCGAACGCGTATCTGGATGCGCTGGCCCGGCAGCGGCGCGCGCAGGGGCTCCCGGCGCAGTCACTCGCCTGGGGACTGTGGAAGACCAGCAGCGCCATGACCGCCGCCGTCGACACCACCAAGGCGTACCAGGGTGTCCTGCCGATGTCCGACCGGCAGGCCCTGGCCCTGTTCGACGCCGCACTGCACACCGGACAGCCCGCCCTCGTGACGGCCGCGCTCGACCTGCGCCCGCGAACCGACCCGTCGCCGCTGCTGCGAGCGTTGCTGCCGCAGCAGCGGCGGACCGTGGGCGGTGACGCGCCGGACCGGACCGCCGCGATGCGGGCCCAACTGGCCGGCCGGGACGCCGACGGGCAGCTGTCCGGCCTGCTCGACCTGGTCCGCGCGCACACCGCTCAGGTGCTGGGGCACGCCTCGCTGTCGACCGTCGGCGCCGGACGGCAGTTCAAGGATCTCGGCTTCGACTCGCTGACGGCGATCGAGCTGCGCAACCGCCTGAGGACGGCGACCGACCTGCGGCTGCCGGCGACCCTGGTGTTCGACCACCCGACGCCGGCCGCCCTGGCGGAGCACCTGCGGGCGGAGCTGTTCGGCGTCGTCGGCCGGCCGTCGATCGTGGACCAGCTGGCCCAGCTGGAGCACGCCATGGCCGTCGCGACCGGCGGCAGCGACGACGGGCTCGACGCGGGGCTGCGCGAGGACATCACCGTCCGGCTCAAGGCGCTGACCGCGCTGTGGGGCGACCTGCAACGCCGCGGCGACGGCACGGACATCGGCGAGCGGCTGGAGACGGCCAGCGACGACGAGATCTTCCAGTTCATCGACAGCAAATTCGGCGACTCCTGACGGCGATGGCCCGTCCTGGCAGAGATTCGGGAAAATCACGTGTCGAACGAAGCCAAGCTCCGAGAATATCTGCGGCGGGTCACCGCCGAGCTGCAGAGCACCGACGAACGCCTGCAACGACTCCAGGCCCGGGCGACCGAACCGATCGCCATCATCGGCATCGCCTGCCGGTTCCCCGGCGGTGTCAGCTCGCCCGAGGACCTGTGGCGGCTGCTGACCGAGCGGCGTGACGTCGTCTCGGCGTTCCCGGCCGACCGGGGATGGAACGTGTCCGCGCTCTACGACCCGTCGGGGGAACGGCCGGGGACCATCCACGCCAGGGAGGGCGGCTTCCTGTACGACGCCGCGGACTTCGACGCGGAGTTCTTCGGGATCTCGCCGCGCGAGGCGCTGGCCATGGACCCGCAGCAGCGGCTGCTGCTGGAGACGTCCTGGGAGACGATCGAACGCGCCGGCATCGACCCGCACGCGATGCGCGGCACCCGCACCGGTGTGTTCGCCGGCCTGATGTACCACGACTACGCCGCCCGGCTGCCCGAGATGCCGGCGAGCGTCGAGGGGTACCTGGGCAACGGCAACGCCGGTAGCGTCGCCTCCGGCCGGGTCGCGTACGCGCTGGGCCTGGAGGGGCCGGCGGTGACCGTCGACACGGCCTGCTCGTCGTCACTGGTGGCGCTGCACCTCGCAGCGCAGGCCCTGCGCTCCGGGGAGTGCTCGCTCGCGCTGGCCGGCGGTGTCACCGTGATGTCCACGCCCGACGTGTTCGTCGAGTTCTCCCGGCAGCGCGGCCTGGCCAAGGACGGCCGGTGCAAGCCGTTCGCCGCGGCGTCGGACGGCGCCGGCTTCTCCGAGGGCGTCGGTCTGGTCCTCGTCGAGCGGCTGTCCGACGCCGTGCGCAACGGTCGCGAGATCCTCGGCCTGATCCGTGGGTCCGCGGTCAACCAGGACGGCGCCTCGAACGGGCTCACCGCCCCGAACGGGCCGGCGCAGCAGCGCGTCATCCGCGACGCCCTCACCGCCGCCCGGCTCGGCGTCGCCGACGTCGACGCGGTCGAGGCGCACGGCACCGGCACCAACCTCGGCGACCCGATCGAGGCGCAGGCGCTGATCGCCACGTACGGCCAGCACCGACCCGCCGACCGCCCGCTGTGGCTCGGCTCGATCAAGTCGAACCTCGCGCACACCCAGGCGGCCGCCGGCATCGCCGGTGTGATCAAGATGGTGCTGGCGATGCAGCACGGGACGCTGCCGCAGTCCCTGCACATCGACGAGCCGACGCCGCACGTCGACTGGAGCGCGGGCTCGGTCGCGCTGCTCCAGGACGAGGTGCCCTGGCCGGAGACCGGTCGTCCGCGCCGGGCGGCGGTGTCGTCGTTCGGCATCAGCGGCACCAACGCCCACGTGGTCCTCGAGGAGGCGCCCGCGGCCGAGACCGTCGAGCGGGGCCCGGGCGTGGACGGACCGCTGCCGTGGGTGCTGTCCGCGCGTAGCGGCCCGGCGCTGCGGGCGCAGGCGGGGCGGGTCCTCGACCTCCTGCGCGACCGGCCCGACACCGACCTCACCGACCTGGCCCACTCGCTGGTCACCACACGGGCCGCGCTGGAGCGCCGGGCCGTCGTCTGCGGGCGCGACCGGGCGGACCTCGTCCGCGGCCTGGAGTCGCTGATCCGGCAGGAACCCGCGCCGCAGGTCGTCACCGGCGACGCGGAAGGGGACCGCAAGGTCGTCTTCGTCTTCCCCGGGCAGGGCGCCCAGTGGGCGGGCATGGGCGCCGAACTCCTGCGCTCCTCGCCGGTTTTCGCCCGCGCCGTCGCCGACTGCGAGGCCGCGCTGGCGCCGTACGTCGACTGGTCGCTGCGTGACGTGCTCACCGGCAAGGCCGGCGCTCCCGGGTACGACCGGATCGACGTCGTGCAGCCGGCGCTGTTCGCGGTCATGGTGGGGCTCGCCGCGCTGTGGCGCTCGCACGGTGTACGACCCGCGGCGGTCGTCGGCTCCAGCCAGGGCGAGGTGGCGGCGGCGTACGTCGCGGGCGCGATCAGCCTGCAGGACGCCGCCCGGATCATCGCCGAGCGCAGCAAACTGTTCGCCGAGGCGCTGGTCGGCAACGGCGCGGTCGCGTCCGTCGCGGCTCCCGTGGCGCAGGTGAACCAGGTGTTGTCCGGCTGGCCGGGCCGGCTGGCCGTCGCCGGCGTCAACGGACCCCGGTCCACCACCGTCGCCGGGGACGTGGAGACACTCACGGCGTTCGTCGCCGACCGCGAGGCCGCCGGCTGGCAGGCGCGGCTGGTGCCGGCCACGGTCGCGTCGCACTGCGAGCAGGTGGACCCCCTGCACGACCGGCTCGTCGGGCTGCTCGACGGCGTCTCGGCCCGCACCGGCGAGGTGCCGTTGCACTCCACGGTGACCGGCGGCCCGTTGGACACCGCCGAGCTCGGCCCGGAGTACTGGTTCCGCAACGCCCGGCAGCCGGTCGACCTGATCGGCGCGGTACGGTCGCTGCTCGCCGACGGGTACGACACCTTCCTCGAGATCAGCGGACACCCGGTCCTGTCCGCCCCGGTGCAGGAGACCGCCGAGGAAGCCGGCGCCGACGTCCGGACGCTGTACTCGCTGCGCCGCGACCTCGGCGGCGCCGACCGTTTCCTGCTCTCACTGGCCGAGGCGTACGTGTGCGGGGTGCCCGTGGCCGCGGAGACCCTGTTCGAGGGGGCGGGGGCGCGGCGGGTCGCGCTGCCGACGTATCCGTTCCAGCGGGAGCGTTTCTGGCTGGAACCCGACCCGGCCGCGCCGGCGGCGGCCGCGGGCCGGCCGGACGGCGAGTTCTGGTCCGCGGTCGAGGCCGGCGACGTCGACCGCCTGGCGACCGACCTCGGCGTCGACGCCGACCAGCAGCGCACCCTCGCCGGGCTGCTGCCCGTGCTGAGCTCGTGGCGGCGCCGGCAGCGCGAACGCGCCGACGTCGGCCAGTGGATGTACGACGTGACCTGGGTGCCGAGGCCCGTGCCGGCCGGGCGGCTCGGCGGCCGGTGGCTGCTGATCGCGCCCGGCGACGACCGGCACGGCTGGACACCGGTCGTGTCCGCCGCCCTGACCCGGGCCGGCGCCGAGGTCGTGACTGTCGCCTCGGCCGGCGACCCGATCGGGGAGCTGGACTTCGACGGCGCGCTGTCCCTGCTCGGCCTCGACGAGTCGGCGCACCCGGCTGCCGCCGTCGTGCCCCGCGGGCTCGCCGCGACCCTCGACCTGCTGCGGACCCTCCACGCCGCGCCACGACCCGTTCCACTGTGGACGATCACGTGCGGCGCCGTGGCCGCCGGCGACACCGAACACGTCACCCGGCCCACCCAGGCGATGCTGTGGGGCCTCGGCCGGGTCGCCGCCCTGGAGACACCCCGCTCGTGGGGCGGCCTGATCGACCTGCCCGACGCGCCGGACGCGAACGCCGCCGGCCGCCTGACGGACGTCCTCGCCGGCGGCACCGACGACGACCAGCTCGCCATCCGGGCCGGCGGCGTCCTCGCCCGCCGCCTCGTCCGCAGCCCGATCACCGGTCCCGCGTCGTGGCGACCGGACGGCGCCGTGCTGATCACCGGCGGCCTCGGCGGGGTCGGAGCCAACGTCGCCCGATGGCTGGCGCGGGAAGGCGCCCGCAACCTCGTGCTGACCGGACGCCGCGGCGCGGCCACCCCCGGTGCCGCCGAGCTGCAGGCCGAGCTGACCGCGCTCGGCGTGACCGTCACCGTCGCGGCCTGCGACATCGCCGACCGTGACCAGGTCGCCCGGGTGATCGCCGGCCTCGCCCCGGACGTCCCGCTGACGGCGGTCTTCCACGCCGCCGGCGTGGGCGACACCGGCCTCGTCGCCGACGCCGACCCTGCCACCCTCGGGCACCTGCTCGCGGCGAAGGTCGACGGCGCGCGGCACCTCGACGAACTGACCCGCGACCGACCGCTGACCGCGTTCGTGCTGTTCTCCTCCGGCGCCGGCGTCTGGGGCGGCAGCAACCAGGGCGGATACGCCGCCGCGAACGCCTACCTCGACGCCTTCGCCTCCTGGCGGCGCGGGTCCGGCCGTACCGCGACCGCGATCGCCTGGGGCACCTGGGACGGCCCCGGCATGGCCGAGGGCGCCGCCCGCGACCAGCTCAACGACTGGGGCCTGCGGACCATGCCGATCGCACCGGCGACCGCCGCGCTCGGCGCGGTGCTCGGCGCGGACCGGACCACCACGACGGTCGCCGACATCGACTGGGAGCGGTTCGCCGCCACGTTCGCGGTGGCCCGACGGACGTCGCTGTTCGACACCATCGCCGAAAGCCGCACAGCCGGCACCGATCCGGACGACCCCGGCGCCACTCGTACCGGCGACGCACTGCGCAACCTCGAACCGGCCCAGCGGAAGCAGGCGCTGCTCGACCTGGTGCTCGGCCACACCGCGACCGTCCTCGGGCACGGGTCGGTGGACCGGCTGGACGTCCGGCGCGCCTTCAAGGAGCAGGGTTTCGACTCGCTCACGGCGGTCGAGCTGCGCAACCGGCTGTGCCGGGCCACCGGCCTCACCCTGCCGACGACCGTGGTCTTCGACCATCCCACACCGGCCGGGATGGCCGAACACCTCCAGGCCGAGCTCTTCGGGGCGACCGCGGCGACGCCGGCCGACGACGCGCCCACCGTCGCGGCCGACGACGACCCCATCGTCATCGTCGGCATGGCCTGCCGGTTCCCCGGCGGCATCCGCTCCGCCGACGACCTGTGGCAGGTCCTGATCGCGGAAGGCGACGTGATCGCGCCGTTCCCCACCGACCGCGGCTGGGACCTCGACGCCCTGTACCACCCGGACCCGGAACACCCCGGCACCACGTACCTGCGCGAAGGAGGCTTCCTCGAGGACGCCGCGGACTTCGACGCCGGATTCTTCGGCATCTCCCCGCGCGAGGCGCTGGCCATGGACCCGCAGCAGCGGCTCCTGCTGGAGACCTGCTGGGAGGTGTTCGAACACGCCGGGATCGACCCCGACACGATGCGCGGCACCGCCACCGGCGTCTTCGTCGGCAACAACGGACAGGACTACACGATCGGCCTGCGGAGCATCCCGGAAGAGGTCGAGGGGCACCTGCTGATCGGCAACGCGGCCAGCGTCGTCTCCGGCCGGGTCGCGTACACGTTCGGCTTCGAAGGACCCGCGGTGACCGTCGACACGGCGTGCTCGTCGTCGCTCGTCGCCATGCACCTGGCCGTGCAGGCACTGCGCTCCGGCGACTGCCGGATGGCCGTCACCGGCGGCGTCACCGCGATGTTCAGCCCCCGCGCCTTCGTCGAGTTCTCGCGGCAGCGCGGGCTGGCCGCCGACGGGCGCTGCAAGTCCTTCGCGGCCACGGCGGACGGCACCGGATGGTCCGAAGGTGTCGGTCTGGTACTGCTGGAGCGGCTGTCCGACGCCCGACGCGCGGGACACCGGGTGCTGGCAGTGGTGCGTGGCAGTGCGCTGAACCAGGACGGCGCGTCCAACGGCCTCGCCGCGCCGAGCGGGCCCGCGCAGCAGCGGGTCATCCGGGATGCGCTGCGCATGGCCGGGCTCTCGCCCCGCGATGTGGACGTGGTGGAGGCGCACGGGACAGGAACTCGGCTGGGTGACCCGATCGAGGCGCAGGCGATCCTCGCCACGTACGGCCAGGACCGGGAACGACCGCTGCTGCTCGGGTCGGTGAAGTCGAACCTGGGGCACACGCAGGCCGCGGGCGGCGTCGCTGGTGTGATCAAGATGGTGTTGGCGATGCGGCATGGTGTGGTGCCGTCGTCGTTGCACATCGATGCGCCGTCGCCGGAGGTGGATTGGTCGGCTGGTGCGGTGGAGTTGGCTGCGACGGCCGGCGCCTGGCCGGAGGTGGGGCGGCCGCGTCGGGCGGGTGTGTCGTCGTTCGGTGTCAGTGGGACGAACGCGCATGTGATTCTGGAGCAGCCTGCTGAGGAGCCGGATCCGGTCGTCTCGTCTGATGGTCCTGCGGTGTGGCTGTTGTCGGCGCGTTCTCGTGAGGCGCTGCAGGCGCAGGTCGATCGGTTGGGCGCGTTTGTCGATGCGCGGCCTTCGGTGTCGGCGCATGCGGTCGCGGCGGGTTTGGCGCGGCGGGCGTTGTTGCCGTATCGGGCGGTCGCGGTTGATGGCGTGTTGGATGGTTTGGTGTTGCCGGTGGTGCCGGCGTCGCTGGGTGGTGTGGTGTGGGTGTTCTCTGGTCAGGGTTGGCAGTGGGAGGGTATGGCCCGCCGGTTGTTGGCGGAGTCGCCGGTGTTCGCCTCGGCGA
>NZ_JBFAJA010000178.1:0-8696 GCF_040654975.1 Dactylosporangium sp. NPDC050588
GAGTTCGAGGTGCGGCCGGACGCGTCACCGGTGGTGCCGATCGGCAAGCCGGTGTTCAACACCCGCGTCTACGTCCTGGACGACCGCCTCGCCCCGGTGCCGGTGGGTGTCGCGGGTGAGTTGTACCTGGCGGGTGTCCAGCTGGCTCGCGGCTACGCGGGCCGGCCCGGTCTGACCGGCGAGCGGTTCGTTGCCGACCCGTTCGGCAGCGGGGAGCGGCTGTACCGCACCGGCGACGTGGTCCGCTGGTCCGCTGACGGTGACATCGTCTATCTCGGCCGGGCGGACGAGCAGGTGAAGGTCCGCGGGTTCCGGATCGAGCCCGGCGAGATCGAGGCGGTCCTCGCCGCGCACCCTGCCGTCGAGCAGGCCGCGGTCGTGCTCCGCGACGACCGACTGGTCGCATACGTCGTCGGCAGCATTGACGGCCTGCGGGAGCACACTGCCACGCGGCTGCCGGAGTACATGGTGCCGTCCGCGTTCGTGACCCTCGACGCGCTGCCGTTGACGGTGAACGGCAAGCTGGACCGCAAGGCGCTGCCGGCGCCGGAGTTCACGACGGGAGCCGGTCGCGGGCCGGCGAGTGTGCAGGAAGAGCTACTGTGCCTCGCCTTCGCCGAGGTGCTCGGCCTCGACACGCTCGGCGTCGACGACGACTTCTTCGCGCTCGGCGGGCACTCGCTCCTCGCCGTCCGCCTCGTCAGCCGCATCCGGGCCGTCCTCGGCGTCGAACTGCCGCTCCGGCTGCTGTTCGACGCCCCGAGCCCCGCGAAGCTGGCCGGTCGGCTACGGTCCGGTGCGGGAAGCGCCCGCGCGGCCCTCGTGCCGTGGGACCGGCCGGAGCGGCTGCCGCTGTCGTACGGCCAGCAGCGGCTCTGGTTCATCGGGCAGCTCGAAGGCCCCAGCGCCACCTACAACGAACCGGTCACCCTGCCGCTGACCGGTGACGTGGACACGGCCGCGCTCGAGGCCGCCTTCCTCGACGTCATCGGCCGGCACGAGGTCCTGCGGACCGTGCTGCGGACCACGCCGGACGGCCGGCCGTTCCAGCACGTCATCGCCGTGGACGACCTCGACTGGCGGCTGCGGCTGCGCGACGCCGACCCGGCGGACCTGCCGGCCGAGATCGCGGCCGCGGCCGGGCACACCTTCGACCTCGCCGCGGAGCTGCCGATCCGGGTGTCGCTGATCAGCACCGGACCGGACACCCGGACGCTGGTCGTCGTCGTGCACCACATCGCCAGCGACGGCTGGTCGCTGGTGCCGCTCGCCGGCGACGTGTCCGTCGCCTACCGGGCCCGCCTCGCCGGGCAGGCCCCGGCGTGGGAGCCGCTGCCGGTCCAGTACGCCGACTACACCCTGTGGCAGCGTGAGCTGCTCGGCGAAGAGGACGACCCGGACAGCGTCATCTCGCGGCAGGTCGCCTACTGGCGGCAGGCCCTCGACGGCGCGCCCGAGGAGCTGACCCTGCCGACCGACCGGCCGCGGCCCGCCGTCGCCACCCACCGCGGCCACACCGTGCCGGTCCGGATCGACGCCGACCTGCACGCCCGGCTGCTGCGGATCGCCCGCGCCGAAGGCGTCACCGTCTTCATGCTGCTGCAGGCCGGCCTCGGCGTCCTGCTGTCGAAGCTCGGCGCCGGGACCGACATCCCGATCGGCACCCCGGTCGCGGGCCGCGGCGACGAAGCCCTCGACGACCTCGTCGGGTTCTTCGTCAACACCCTCGTCATGCGCACCGACCTGTCCGGCGACCCGACGTTCGCCGAGCTCCTCGGCCGCGTCCGGGAGACGGCCCTCGCGGGCCTCGACCACCAGGACGTGCCGTTCGAACGTCTCGTCGAGGAGCTCGCCCCCGCCCGGTCCCTCGCCCGGCACGCGCTCTTCCAGGTGATGCTGACGGTGCAGAACACCGCCGGCGCGGTCCTCGACCTGCCCGGCATCGTCGCCGGTGGGGAACCAGCCGAGACCCCAGCGGCGGACGAGACGTCGGCGGCCCGCTTCGACCTGAACACCATCGTCGCGGAGACCTTCGACGCCGGCGGCGCACCCGGCGGCATGGAAGGGATCCTGACCGGGGCGGCCGACCTGTTCGACGCCGCGACGGTCGCGACGATCGCCGGCCGGTGGGTGCGGGTCCTGGCTTCGCTCGCCGCCGACCCGCACGCGCCGATCTCCCACGCGACCGTCCTCGACGCCGCCGAACAGCACCGGCTGCTCGTCGACTGGAACGACACCGCCACCCCCCTCACCGAGCAGACCCTGCCGGAGCTGTTCGAGGCGCAGGTCGCCCGCGACCCGGACGCGGTCGCGGTCGTCGCCGGCGGCGTCTCGGTGACCTACGGCGAGCTCAACGCCCGCGCCGACCGTGTGGCGCGGCACCTGGCCGACCTCGGCGCCGGACCGGAGCGTCTCGTCGGGCTGTGCCTCGGGCGCGGGATCGAGCTGATGGTGGCCCTGCTCGGCGTGCTGAAGGCCGGCGGGGCCTACCTGCCGATCGACCCGGAGTACCCCGCGGAGCGGATCGCGTTCATGGTGGCCGACGCCGCCCCCGTGGTGGTCCTCGCCGCCGCGGACACCGCAGCCGTCGTCCGGGACGCCGGCGCGCCGGTGGTGGTGCTGGACGAGCGCTCGCTGCCTGCCGTCGAGCCCGCTCCCGCCGTACCGGCGACGCTGACACCACAGCATCCCGCCTACGTGATCTACACGTCCGGGTCGACCGGCACGCCGAAGGGTGTGCTGGTGTCGCACGCCGGGTTCGCGAGCTTCGCGGCCGGGCACGCGCGGCTGCTCGGGGTGCGCCCCGGCGACCGGGTCGGGCAGTTCGCGTCGGCGAGCTTCGACACGTTCGGCTGGGAATGGTGCATGGCGCTGCTGCAAGGCGCGGCGCTGGTGGTCATCCCGTCCGGGCAGCGGCTCGGTGCGGCGCTGACCGGGCTGCTGGCGGCCGAGGCGGTGACGTTCGTGACGCTGCCGCCGGCCGTCCTCGCCCTGCTGGACCCGTCGTCGATCGGGCCGGACGTGACGGTCGTCGTGGCCGGCGAGGCATGCCCGCCGGAGGTCATGTCGCGGTGGGCGGCCGGGCACCGGATGTTCAACTCCTACGGCCCGACCGAGACGACCGTCGACGCCACGCTGTGGCGCTGCGACCCGGCCGCCGGTCAGGTCGCGATCGGCGGGCCGGTCGTGAACACCCGCGTGTACGTGCTGGACGAGCGGCTGTCGCCGGTGCCGGCGGGCGTCGCCGGCGAACTGTACGTCGCCGGGTCCGGGCTCGCCCGCGGCTACGTGCGGCGGCCCGCCCTGACCGCGACCCGGTTCGTCGCGGACCCGTCCGGCCGCGGCGAGCGGCTCTACCGGACCGGCGACGTGGTCCGCTGGACCACCGGCGGCGACCTGGTGTTCGTCGGCCGGGCCGACGACCAGGTGAAGATCCGCGGGTTCCGGATCGAGCCCGGCGAGGTCGAGGCGGTCCTCGCGGCGCACCCGGGGGTGGCCCGGGTCGCGGTGATCGCCCGGGAGGACGAGCCCGGCGACCGGCGCCTCGTCGCCTACGTCGTCGGCGCGGGTGCCGGGCTGCGGGAGTTCGCCGCTGAACGGCTGCCGGAGTACATGGTGCCGTCGGCCGTCGTCGTCCTCGACGCGCTGCCGCTGACGGCGAACGGGAAGCTGGACCGCGCCGCGCTGCCGGCGCCGGACTTCGCGTCGGCCGCCGGCACCGGCCGCGGCCCCGCCGACGTCCGGGAAGAGCTGCTCTGCCAGGCGTTCGCCGAGATCCTCGGCCTCACCGACGTCGGCGTCGACGACGACTTCTTCGCCCTCGGCGGGCACTCCCTGCTCGCCGTGCAGCTGGTCGAGTGGCTCCGGGTGCGGGGCGTGTCGGTGTCGGCGCGTGCCCTGTTCGAGGCCCCGACCCCGGCCGGGCTGGCCGCGGTCGCCGGCCCCGCCGCGGTCCACGTGCCGGCGAACCTGATCCCCGCCGGCGCGCAGGCGATCACCCCCGACCTGCTGCCCCTGGTCGAGCTGAACCAGGCGGAGATCGACACCGTCGCCGGCACCGTCGACGGCGGCGCGGCGAACATCGCCGACATCTACCCACTCGCGCCGCTGCAGGAAGGGATCCTGTTCCACCACCTGCTCGCCGGTGGCGGCACCGACGCCTACGTCACCACCTACGTCCTGCGGTTCGCCGACCGGGGCCGCCTCGACGCGTTCGCCGGCGCGTTCCAGCACGTCATCGACCGGCACGACGTGTACCGGACGTCGGTGGCCTGGGACGGGCTGCGCGAACCGGTCCAGGTCGTGTGGCGGTCCACGACGCTGCCCGTGACCGAGGTCGAAGGGATCGCCGGCGAGGAGGAGCTGCTGTCCGCTGTCGGCCTGTCGATGGACCTCGGCCGGGCCCCGCTGCTGGACCTGCACGTCGCCCCGGCCGGCGACGGTCAGTGGCTGGGCCTGCTGCGGATGCACCACCTCGTCCAGGACCACACGGCCGTCGCCGTCGTCCTCGAGGAGATCGAGGCGGTGCTGCTTGGCCGCGCCGACGCCCTGCCGGCGCCGCTGCCGTTCCGCACCTTCGTCGCGCAGGCCCGCGCTGGGCTCGCCGACGGTGGCCACGAGGCGTTCTTCCGTGACCTCCTCGACGGCGTCGACGAGCCGACGGCCGCGTTCGGGGTCAGCGACGTCCGCGGCGACGGCTCCGGCGTCGTCCGGGCCGGCGTCGGCCTGGACACCACCCTCGGCCGGCGGCTCCGTGAGGTCGCCCGCCGGCTCGGCGTCAGCCCGGCGACCGTGCTGCACGTGGCCTGGTCCAGGGTCCTCGCCGTCGTCTCGGGCCGCGACGACGTCGTCTTCGGCACCGTCCTGCTCGGCCGGATGAACGGCGGCGCCGGATCGGACCGCGTCCCCGGCCTGTTCATGAACACGCTGCCGGTGCGGGTCCGCACCGGCGACCTGCACGTCACGGCCGCCGTCGACGCGATGCGCCGGCAGCTCGCCGGGCTCCTCGAACACGAGCACGCCCCCCTCGCCCTGGCGCAGCGGGTCAGCGCCGTCCCCGGCGACCAGCCGCTGTTCACGACCCTGTTCAACTACCGGCACAACGGCTCCGGTGGCACGCGCGCCGGCGACGCCGGCACGGGCGGCGACGGGTTCGAGGGTGTCGAGGCGGTGTACTCGCGGGAGAGCACCAACTACCCGATCACGGTCTCGATCGAGGACGACGGCGACTGGTTCGGCCTGACCGTCGACGCGGTCGGGCCGATCGACCCGGCGGCGGTCGCGGACATGCTGCACACCGTCGTCGCCGGCCTCGTCCCCGCCCTCGAACGCGGCGGCGACCGGACGCTGCTGTCGGAGCTCGGGGTGCTCGGCACGGCCGAGCTGGACCGGGTGCTGCGGGACTGGAACGACACCGCCGCGGAGGTGCCGCCGGGGACGCTGCCGGCGTTGTTTGCGGCGCAGGTGCGCCGGACGCCGTCGATGGCGGCGCTGGTATTCGAGGGCGTGACGGTTTCTTACCGGGAGCTGGATGCGCGGTCGAACCGGTTGGCGCACCGGCTGGTTGCTGAGGGTGTGCGGGCGGACTCCGTGGTCGGGGTGCGTCTTCCGCGTGGTGTGGATCTGGTGGTGGCGTTGCTGGCGGTGGTGAAGGCCGGTGGTGCGTATCTGCCGATCGATCCGGATCTGCCGGTGGATCGTAGTGCGTTCATGGCGGCGGACGCGGGTGCCGTCTGTGTATTGACCGACGTCTCGGCCGAGGGTTGGTCGGACACGGATCCGGGTGTGCGGGTGCTTCCGGGTCATGCGGCGTACGTGATCTACACGTCGGGTTCGACGGGTCTGCCGAAGGGCGTGGTGGTGCCGCATGAGGGCATCGTGAACCGCCTGGTGTGGATGCAGTCGCGGTTCGGGCTGGCCGAGGGCGATCGGGTGTTGCACAAGACGCCGTTCGGGTTCGACGTGTCGGTGTGGGAGCTGTTCTGGCCGTTGATTCAGGGCGCGACGATGGTGATCGCGAAGCCGGGCGGTCACCGGGACCCGTCCTACATCGCCGACCTGATCCGCACCGCCGGTGTCGACACTGTCCACTTCGTCCCGTCCATGTTGGAGGCGTTCCTCGCGGCCCCTGAAGCGGCCGCGTGCACCGGGTTGCGGCGGGTCGTCTGCTCCGGTGAGGCCCTCGGCGTCGCGGCCCGGGACCGGTTCTTCGAGGTGCTTCCTGACGTCGGCCTGTTCAACCTGTACGGCCCGACCGAGGCGTCCGTGGACGTCACCGAGTTCGAGGTCCGGCCTGGCGCAGAGCCGGTCGTGCCCATCGGCAGGCCGGTGTTCAACACCCGCGTCTACGTCCTGGACGATAGCCTGGCGCCGGTGCCGGCCGGCGTCGCCGGTGAGTTGTACCTGGCCGGTGTCCAACTGGCCCGCGGCTATGTCAGCCGGCCGGGGTTGACCGGCGAGCGGTTCGTCGCCGACCCGTTCAGCGACGGCGAGCGGTTGTACCGGACCGGTGACGTGGTCCGCTGGTCCACCGACGGCGACCTGGTCTATCTGGGCCGGGCCGACGACCAGGTGAAGATCCGAGGGTTCCGGATCGAGCTGGGGGAGATCCAGGCGGTCCTCGCCGCGCACCCTGACGTCGAGCAGGTCGCGGTGGTCGCGACCGGAGACCAACGGCTCGTCGCCTACGTCGTCGGCGCGGCCGGCGGGCTGCGGGAGCACGCCGCGTCCCGGCTGCCGGAGTACATGGTCCCGTCGGCGTTCGTCACCCTCGACGCGCTGCCGCTGACCGTGAACGGCAAGCTGGACCGCAGGGCGCTTCCGGCGCCGGACTTCGCCGCGAACGCCGGCAGCGGGCGTGGCCCGGCCAGCGTGCAGGAGGAGCTGCTGTGCCTCGCCTTCGCCGAGGTGCTCGGCGTCGGCAGCGTCGGCGTCGACGACGACTTCTTCGCCCTCGGCGGGCACTCGCTCCTCGCCGTCCGCCTCGTCAGCCGCATCCGGGCCGTCTTCGGTGCGGAGTTGCCGCTGCGGGCCCTGTTCGACGCCCCCACCCCGGCCGGGCTGGCGACCAGAGTGTCCGGGGCCGAACGAGCCCGGCCGGCCCTGACGGCGCGGACCAGGCCGGAGCGGCTGCCGCTGTCCTACGCGCAGCAGCGCCTCTGGTTCATCGGCCACCTCGAGGGGCCCAGCCCGCTGTACAACATCCCGATGGTGCTCGGCCTCGCCGGCGCTGTCGACCCGGCCGCGCTCGACGCGGCGCTGCGGGACGTGATCGGCCGGCACGAGGTGCTGCGCACCGTGTTCCCGACCGTCGACGGGCAGCCGGCCCAGCTCGTCGTCCCCGCCGGCGACCTCGACTGGCGGCTGCACGTCGCCGAGGTGCCACCGGCGGACCTCGCCGAAGCCGTCGACGCCGCTACCCGCACCACGTTCGACCTGGCCACCGACGTGCCGATCCGGGCCTGGCTGTTCGGCGACGGCACCGGCGAACACGTCCTCGTCGTGGTCGTCCACCACATCGCCGGCGACGCCTGGTCGATGGAGCCCCTCGCCGCGGACCTGTCGGCGGCCTACCAGGCCCGGCTCGCCGGGCAGGCGCCGGCGTGGCAGCCGCTGCCCGTGCAGTACGCCGACTACACCCTGTGGCAGCGGGAGCTCCTCGGCGACGAGGCCGACCCGGACAGCCTCATCTCGCGGCAGGTCGCGTACTGGCGGCGGGCCCTCGACGGCGCACCCGAAGACCTGGCCCTGCCGGCGGACCGGCAGCGGCCGGCCGTCGCCGGCCACCACGGGCACGTCGTCCCCCTGGAACTGCCCGCTGGCCTGCACGCCCGCCTGGCGCAGGTCGCCCAGGCGGAGGGCGTCACCGTCTTCATGCTGCTGCAGGCCGGCCTCGGCGTGCTGCTGTCGAAGCTCGGCGCCGGCACCGACATCCCGATCGGCGCGGCGACGGCCGGCCGCACCGACCAGACGCTCGACGACCTGGTCGGGTTCTTCGTCAACACCCTGGTGATGCGGACGGACCTGTCCGGGGACCCGACGTTCGCTGAGCTGCTCGCCCGGGTGCGGGAGACGGCCCTCGCCGGGTTCGAGCACCAGGACGTGCCGTTCGAACGTCTCGTGGAGGAGCTGGCGCCGGTCCGGTCCCTGGCCAGGCACCCGCTGTTCCAGGTGATGCTGACGGTGCAGAACACCGGCGACGCGGTCCTCGACCTGCCCGGCGTCGCCGTCGGTGGGTCTGGCCCGGCGGCCGGAGCCGTCGAGGTCGAAGCGACCTCGGCGGCGAAGTTCGACCTGGAAGTCGTCATGGCGGAGACGCCGGCGGGCCTTCGTGGCACGTTCACCGGGTCCGCGGACCTGTTCGACGCCGCCACCGTCGTCGACATGGCCGGGCGCTGGGTGCGGGTCCTGGAGTCCGTCCTCGTGGACCCGGCGGTGCGACTGTCCGATGTGGATGTCCTTGGTACTGGTGAGCGTCGGCGGGTGCTGGTGGAGTGGAACGATACCGCGGTCGAGGTGGCCGCCGGGACGGTTCCGGCGTTGCTGGCGGCGCAGGTGGCGCGGACGCCGGATGCGCCGGCGGTGCTGGGTGACGGGGTGTCCGTGTCGTATGCGGAGCTTGACGCGCGGGCGGCCGGCCTTGCGAGGGTCCTTGCGGGCAGGGGTGTGGGGCCGGAGTCGGTGGTTGCGGTGTGTCT
>NZ_JBFAJA010000179.1:0-8474 GCF_040654975.1 Dactylosporangium sp. NPDC050588
TGCCTGGCGCGGGAGCGGCCCGCACGGCGCTCGTGCCGTGGCAGCGGCCCGAGCGGCTCCCGCTCTCCTACGCGCAGCAGCGCCTGTGGTTCATCGACCAGCTGGAGGGCCCGAGCTCCACGTACAACATCCCGATGGTCCTCGGCCTGTCCGGCGACGTCGACGTCACCGCCCTCGACGCGGCACTCCGCGACGTGATCGCCCGGCACGAGGTGCTCCGCACGGTCTTCCCGACCGCGGACGGGCAGCCGTACCAGCGGATCCTCGCCATCGAGGACCTCGACTGGCGGCTGCGACTCGGCGCCGACGCCGACCTCGAGGCCGCGGTCGGGCGCGCGTTCGACCTGGCGACCGAGGTGCCGATCCGGGCCCACCTCCTCGGCGGGCGGACCCTCGTCGTGGTCCTGCACCACCTCGCCGGCGACGGCTGGTCCCTCGGCCCCCTCGCGGCGGACCTGTCGGCCGCGTACCAGGCCCGGCTCGCCGGCCAGGCGCCGGCGTGGCGGCCGCTGCCGGTCCAGTACGCCGACTACACCCTGTGGCAGCGTGACCTGCTCGGCGACGAGGACGATCCGGACAGCGTCATCGCGCGGCAGGTCGCCTACTGGCGGCAGGCGCTCGACGGGGCACCGGAGGAGCTGGCGCTGCCGGCCGACCGGCGCCGCCCAGCGGTCGCCAGCCACCGCGGGCACGTGATCCCCCTCGAACTGCCCGCCGACCTGCACGCCCGGCTGCTCGCCGTGGCCCGGGCCGAAGGTGTCACCGTCTTCATGCTGCTGCAGGCGGGCCTCGCGGTGCTGCTGTCGAAGCTGGGCGCCGGCACGGACATCCCGATCGGTGCGGCCATCGCCGGGCGTACCGACCAGGCCTTGGACGATCTGGTCGGGTTCTTCGTCAACACCCTCGTCATGCGGACCGACCTGTCCGGGGACCCGACGTTCGCTGAGCTGCTGAGCCGGGTGCGGGAGACCAGCCTCGCCGGGTTCGAGCACCAGGACGTGCCGTTCGAGCGGCTCGTCGAGGAGCTCGCCCCCGTCCGGCACCTGGCGCGCAACCCGCTCTTCCAGGTGAACCTGACGGTGCAGAACACCGCCGACGCCGTCCTCGACCTGCCCGGCATCGGTGTCGGCGCCGCCGCCGAACCGGCCGCGGAGCTGTCGGCGGCCGCGAAGTTCGACCTCGACGTCGAGATCTTCGAGTCGTTCGACGCCGACGGCGCCGCCGCCGGACTCCACGGCGTGCTCGTCGGCTCGGCCGACCTGTTCGACGCCGGCACCGTCGCCGGCATCGCGCAGCGGTGGATCCGCGTCCTCGCGGCCGTCGTCGCCGACCCGGCCGCCCCGATCTCCGCGACCGACGCCCTCGACCCCGCCGAACGCGACCGGCTCCTCACCGACTGGAACACCGCCCCGGTGGATGTGCCGGAGGTGTCGCTGGGTGCGTTGTTCGCGGCGCAGGTGGCGCGGACGCCGGACGCCGTGGCGGTCGTGTCCGGCGGCGTTCAGATGTCGTACGCCGAGCTGGACGGCCGCGCGTCCGGCCTGGCCCGGCTCCTCGTCGCCAACGGTGTGGGCGCGGAGTCGGTGGTCGCGGTGTGCCTGCCGCGTGGCGTGGACCTGATCGCCGCGCTCCTCGCGGTGTGGAAGGCGGGCGGGGCGTACCTGCCGATCGACCCGGCGCTGCCGGCGGAGCGGGCCGCGTTCATGGTGGCCGACGCGGGTGCGCGGTGTGTGCTGACCGACCGGGTGGACATGGTGAGCGGTGTGCCGGTCGTGCACATCGGCGACCCGGTCCCGGACGGCGCAGACCCCGCCGTCGAGGTGGTGCCGGCGCATGCGGCGTACGTCATCTACACGTCGGGCTCGACGGGCACGCCGAAGGGTGTGGTGGTGACGCACCGCAACGTCGTGGCGCTCTTCGCGGCGACCCGTAAACTGTTCAGTGCCGATGACGTGTGGACGTGGTTCCACAGCTTCTCGTTCGATTTCTCCGTCTGGGAACTCTGGGGCGCCCTCCTCCACGGCGGCCGCGTGGTCATCGTGCCGGTCGACGTGTCCCGGTCCCCGCATGAGTTCTGGGAGCTGCTGATCCGCGAGCGCGTGACGGTGCTGAGCCAGACGCCGTCCGCGTTCTACCAGCTGACCCCGGCACCCTCCGACCTGCGGGTCGTCGTGTTCGGTGGCGAGGCCCTCGACCCCGGGCGGCTCACCGGCTGGTGGGAGCACGGCGTCCAGCTCGTGAACATGTACGGCATCACCGAGACCACCGTGCACGTCACCTACCGGCCCCTGGCGGCGGGCGGGACCAGCGACAGCGTGATCGGCCGCGGCCTCGCAGGGCTGCGCACCCACGTCCTGGACGACAACCTCCGGCTGGTGCCGCCCGGGGTCGCGGGCGAGCTGTACGTCGCCGGTGAGCAACTGGCGCGCGGCTACCTGGGCCGGGCCGGCCTGACCGCCGGCAGGTTCGTCGCCGACCCGTTCGGCGCCGGCGGCCGCCTGTACCGCACGGGTGACGTCGTCCGCTGGACCGGCGACGGCGACCTCGTGTATCTCGGCCGGGCGGACGCGCAGGTGAAGATCCGCGGGTTCCGCATCGAGCTGGGCGAGATCGAGTCCGTCCTCGCCGCGCACCCGCAGGTGTCCCAGGTGGCGGTGATCGCCACCGACGACAAGCGGCTCGTCGCCTACGTCGTCGGTGCGGGTGACGGGCTGCGGGAGTACGCCGCCGAACGGCTGCCCGAGTACATGGTGCCGTCGGCCGTGGTGTCGCTGGACGCGATCCCGCTGACGGTCAACGGCAAGCTCGACCGCAAGGCGCTGCCCGCACCGGACTTCACGACCGGGTCCGGCCGCGGACCGGCGAACGCCCGCGAAGAGGTCATCTGCCAGGGGTACGCCGAGGTCCTCGGCGTCGACGAGGTCGGCGTCGACGACGACTTCTTCGCCCTCGGCGGCCACTCCCTGCTCGCCGTCCGCCTCATGGAGTGGCTGCGGGCCCGCGGCGTGAACGTGTCGGTCCGGGCGCTGTTCGAGACGCCGACCCCGGCGGGGCTGGCCGCCGCGGCCGGCGGCGTCGCCGTCGACGTCCCCGCGAACCGGATCCCGGCCGGAGCCCAGGTCATCACGCCCGACCTGCTGCCACTGGTCGACCTGACCCAGGCGGAGATCGACACCGTCGTCGGCACCGTCGACGGCGGCGCGGCGAACGTCGCCGACATCTACCCCCTGGCCCCGCTGCAGCAGGGCATCCTGTTCCACCACCTGGCGGCCGAAGGCGGCGCCGACGTCTACGTCACCTCGTTCGTCCTCGAGTTCGACGACCGGGACCGCCTCGACGTGTTCGCCGGGGCGCTGCAGCAGGTCGTCGACCGGCACGACGTGTTCCGCACCTCGTTCGTCTGGTCCGGGCTGCGCGAACCGGTCCAGGTCGTGTGGCGGTCCGCGACCCTGCCCGTCACGGAGGTGACCCTGCCGGCCGGCACCACCGACCCGGTGGCCGAGCTGATGCGGATCGTCGCGGTGCCGAACGACCTCGGCCGGGCCCCGCTGCTGAACCTGCACCCGGCCGAGCTTCCCGGCGGTCGGTGGCTGATGGTGCTGCGCATCGACCACCTCGTCGAGGACCACACCGCTCTCGACGTCGTCATGACCGAGATCGAGGCGATCCTGGCCGGCCGCGCCGACCGTCTGCGGGCGCCGGTGCCGTTCCGCGACTTCGTCGCGCAGTCCCGGGCCGGGCTCGCCGACGGGCGGCACGAGGCGTTCTTCCGCGACCTCCTCGACGGCGTCGCCGAGCCGACCGCCGCGTTCGGGGTCATGGACATCCGCGGCGACGCGTCCGGGCTGATGCGCGCCGGCCTCGACCTCGACGCCGACCTCGCGGCGCGGCTGCGGACCACCGCCCGGCGCCTGCGGGTCAGCCCGGCGACGGTCCTGCACGTGGCGTGGTCCCGGGTCCTGGCCGTCGTGTCCGGCCGCGACGACGTCGTGTTCGGCACGGTCGTGTTCGGCCGGATGAACGCCGGCGCCGGCGCCGACCGGGCCCCCGGCCTGTTCATGAACACCCTGCCGGTCCGGATGCGCTCCGGCGACCTGGACGCGCGGGACGCCGTCGCCGAGATGCAGGGCCAGCTGGCCCGCCTCCTCGAACACGAACACGCGCCCCTCGCCCTGGCACAGCGGGTCAGCGCCGTCCCCGGCGACCAGCCGCTCTTCACCACCTGCTTCAACTACCGGCACAACGGCGGCGGCGTCGGCCGCGGCACCGGCGAGGACGGTCCCCGGTTCGACGGCGTCGAGCTGATGCACACCTGGGAGAGCACCAACTACCCGGTGACGGTGTCGATCGAGGACGAAGGGACCGGCTTCACCCTGACCGTCGACGCGGTCGGGCCGATCGACGCGGGCGCGGTCGTCACCATGCTGAACGCGGCGATCGCCGGCCTGGTCCCGGCCCTGGAGGCCGGCCCGCGGACGCCGCTGGCCGACATCGGCGTCCTCGACGCCGCCGACCTGGACATGGTGCTGCGCCAGTGGAACGACACCGCGGCGGACGTGCCGGCGGGGACGCTGCCTTCGCTGTTCGCGGCGCAGGTCGCGCGGACCCCGGATGCGGCGGCGCTGGAGTTCGAGGGTTCGTCGGTGTCGTACGCGGAGCTGGACGCACGCTCGAACCGTCTGGCGCACCGCCTGATCGCCGAGGGTGTGCGGCCGGACTCGGTCGTGGGTCTGCGGTTGCCGCGCGGCGTGGACCTGGTGGTGGCGCTGCTGGCGGTGGTGAAGGCCGGCGGGGCGTACCTGCCGATCGACCCGGACCTGCCGGCTGAGCGCGTCGCGTACATGAGCCGGGGCGCGGTCTGCGTCGTGACCGACGCCGACGCCGACGGCTACGCGGACAGCGAGACGGGCGTGCGGGTGCTGCCCGCCCAGGCCGCGTACGTCATCTACACCTCCGGGTCCACAGGCCTGCCCAAGGGAGTGGTGGTGCCGCACGAGGGCATCGTGAACCGCCTGGTCTGGATGCAGGCCCGCTTCGGGCTCGTTGCAGGTGACCGGGTGCTGCACAAGACGCCGTTCGGGTTCGACGTGTCGGTGTGGGAGCTGTTCTGGCCGTTGATTCAGGGTGCGACGATGGTGATCGCGAAGCCGGGCGGTCACCGCGACCCGTCGTACATCGCCGACCTGATCCGCACCGCAGGTGTCGACACTGTCCACTTCGTCCCGTCGATGCTGGAGGCGTTCCTCGCGGCCCCCGAGGCGGCCGCGTGCTCCGGGCTGCGGCGGGTCGTCTGCTCCGGTGAGGCGCTCGGGACCGCGGCCCGGGACCGGTTCTTCGAGGTGCTGCCGTTCGTCGGCCTGTTCAACCTGTACGGTCCGACCGAGGCGTCCGTGGACGTCACCGACTTCGAGGTGCGGCCGGATGGTTCGCCGGTGGTGCCGATCGGCAAGCCGGTGTTCAACACGCGCGTCTACGTCCTGGACGACCGCCTGGCTCCGGTGCCGGTGGGTGTCGGCGGCGAGCTTTACCTGGCGGGTGTTCAGCTGGCTCGCGGCTACGCGGGCCGGCCCGGTCTGACGGCCGAGCGGTTCGTCGCGGACCCATACGGCACCGGCGAGCGGCTGTACCGCACCGGCGACGTCGTGCGCTGGTCCACCGACGGCGACATCGTCTACCTCGGCCGGGCGGACGACCAGGTGAAGGTCCGCGGGTTCCGGATCGAGCCCGGCGAGATCCAGGCGGCCATCTCCGCGCATCCGCAGGTCGAGCAGGCCGCCGTGGTGCTGCGCGACGACCGGCTCGTCGCCTACGTCGTCGGCCAGGTCGACGGACTGCGGGAGTTCGCCGCGTCCCGGCTGCCGGAGTACATGGTGCCGGCCGCGTTCGTCACCCTCGACGCGCTGCCGCTCACCACGAACGGCAAGCTCGACCGCAAAGCGCTGCCCGCGCCGGAGTTCGCGGCCGGGACCGGGCGCGGCCCGGCGGACGCCCGCGAGGAGCTGCTCTGCCAGGCGTTCGCGGAACTGCTCGGCCTCGACGCCGTCGGCGTCGACGACGACTTCTTCGCCTTCGGCGGCCACTCGCTGCTCGCCGTGCGGCTCGTGGAGTGGCTGCGGGCCCGCGGGATGTCCGTGTCGGTCCGCACCCTGTTCGACGCGCCGACGCCGGCCCGGCTCGCCGCGGCCGCCGGTGCCGCCGCGGTCGAGGTGCCACCGAACCTGATCCCGGACGGCGCGCAGGAGATCACCCTCGACATGCTGCCGCTCGTCGAGCTCACCGGCGACGAGGTGCGGGCGGTCGTGGCCGCCGTCGACGGCGGCGCGGCGAACATCGCCGACATCTACCCCCTGGCCCCGCTGCAGGAGGGGATGTTCTTCCACCACCTGCTGGCGGACGGCGGCGACGACGTCTACGCCGTCGCGCGGGCGTTCGAGCTGCCCGATCAAGCCGGCCTCGACGCCTTCCTCACCGCGCTGCAGCAGGTCATCGACCGGCACGACATCTTCCGCAGCTCCGTCGTGTGGTCGGGGCTGCGCGAGCCGGTGCAGGTCGTGTGGCGGTCCGCGCCGCTGCCGGTGACCGAGGTCGACCTCCCGGCCGGTGCGGGCGACCCGGCGAGTGACCTGATGTCCGTCGTGGGCCTGTCGATGGACCTCGGGCGCGCCCCGATGATCGACGCCCACGTGACCACCCTCGAGGAGGACCGCCGGCTGGTCATGGTGCGGATGCACCACCTGGTCGAGGACAACACCGCCGCGCAGACCGTCTACCACGAGGTCCGCGAGATCCTGGCGGGCCGCACCGCCGGGCTGCCCACCCCGCAGCCGTTCCGGAACTTCGTCGCCCAGGCCCGCGCCAGCCTGGCCGGCAGCGACCACGAGCAGTACTTCCGGGACCTGCTGAGCGGCATCGACGAGCCGACCGCCGCGTTCGGGGTCACCGACGTCCGCGGCGACGGGTCGACCGCGGTCGTCGCCCGGGCGGACGTCGACGCCGGCCTCGGCCGGCGGCTGCGGGACGTGTCCCGGCGGCTCGGCGCGAGCCCGGCGACCGTCCTGCACGTCGCCTGGTCGCGGGTCCTCGCCGTCGCCGCCGCCCGCGAGGACGTCGTGTTCGGCACGCTGCTGTTCGGGCGGATGAACGCCGGCGTCGGCGAGGACCGGGTCGGCATGTTCATCAACACGCTGCCCGTCCGGCTGCGGACCGGCGACCTCGACGTCGTCGCCGCCGTCGCCGCGATGCGCGGGCAGCTCGCCGGCCTCCTCGAACACGAGCACGCGCCCCTGGCCCTCGCCCAGCGGGCCAGCGACGTGCCGGCGAGCGTCGCGCTGTTCAACTCGCTGTTCAACTACCGGCACAACACCCTCGACCAGGCCACGCAGCAGGACGACGACACGGGGACCACCGTGCGGCAGGTGTACCTGCGGGAACGCACGAACTACCCGCTGTCCGCCTCGGTCGACGACAACGGCGACGGGTTCACCCTCACCATGGACGCCGTCGCGCCGATCGACCCGCACGCCGCCGTCCGCATGACCCTCACCGCCGTCGAAGGCCTCGTCACGGCCCTCGAAGCCGACCTCGACAGTGGGTCACGCACCCCGCTGGCGGTGGTGCCGGTGCTCGGCGCGGCCGAGCTCGACCAGGTCCTGACCGGCTGGAACGACACCGCGGCCGACGTCCCGGCGGCGACGCTGCCGGAGCTGTTCGCCGCGCAGGTCCGGCGGACCCCGGACGCGACCGCCGTGCTCGGCGACGGGGTCTCCCTGACGTTCGCCGAGCTGGACGTCCAGGCGAACAAGCTGGCCCGGCACCTGACGACGCTCGGCGTCGGAGCGGAGTCGCTGGTCGGCGTCAGCCTGCCCCGCGGCGCCGACCTGATCCTCGCCCTGCTGGCGGTGTCGAAGGCCGGCGGCGCCTACCTGCCGATCGACCCCGGGCTGCCCGTCGACCGGGTCGGGTTCATGCTCGCCGACGCCCGCGTCAGCATGCTGCTCGGCATCGAGGACATCCTCGACGAGCTGCCCGCCGGCCGGGTCCGCTCCGTCGCCCTCGACGACCCGCGGGTCGCCGCCTCGGTCGCGCGGCAGCCCGGCACCCCGCCGGCCGTGACGGTGCTGCCGGGGCACGCGGCGTACGTCATCTACACGTCCGGGTCGACCGGCACCCCGAAGGGCGTCGTCGTGACCCACAACGGCCTGGCGAGCCTGGTGGCGGCGCAGGCGGAGCGGTTCGCGCTGACCCCGGGCAGCCGGGTGCTGCAGTTCGCCTCCGCCGGGTTCGACGCGGCCACCGCCGAGATCTTCGTGACGCTGTGCTCCGGCGCGTCGCTGGTCGTCGCCGACGCCGCGGCACTGCTGCCCGGCGCCGGCCTGACGAAGCTGATCGGCCGGTTCGCGGTGTCGCACGCGACGCTGCCGCCGGCGGTCCTCGCCGTCCTCGACCCGGCCGACCTGGCGTCGGTGTCGACGGTC
>NZ_JBFAJA010000180.1:0-7866 GCF_040654975.1 Dactylosporangium sp. NPDC050588
GCGGCGAGCACCCTGGCCCACTCGCGACGGTGCGCGTCGGCGACCGCCTGCCTGACAGCGGCGGACTCCACGAACGGCGCGGCCTACTCGAAGACCATCACCGGGCGGACCTCGACGCCGCCGAAGCGGGCCGGGCACAGCTTGGCGATCTCCAGCGCCTCGTCGAGGTCCTTCGCCTCGATCACGTAGTAGCCGCCGAGGACCTCCTTGGTCTCCACGAACGGGCCGTCGGTGACGACGTCGCCGCGGATCGAGGTGGCCGTCGCGACCCCCTGGAGGGCGTTGCCGCCGACCAGCCGCTCGCCGACCTGCTCCGCGAATCGGTTGTGGGCGTCCATGACCTCCTGGTACACGGACTTGTCCGCGCTCTCGTAGTCCGCCTCGTTCTCGTAGATGAGGATCAGGTACTGGGCCATCGTGGCTGCTCCTTCAAGGGAATGCGTCCTCTTACACTCCTACGTCAATCGGCACCGGACCCGAATCGACAGGCCGGGCGAGAAATTTGTACGCGAGTGCGCAGCCGGCCACGGCGAGGGTGCCCAGGACGTACCAGCCGCTGAGTGCGAGCAGCCCGAACGACGCGGCGCAGGAGACCGCCGCGCACCACCACACGGGCGTGCGGCGCGGCAGGAGGCGCAGCGCCGCGGCGGTGCCCAGCACGTACACGAGGACGAACGCGCCGCTGGTGAGCAGGACCAGCGGGCGGGTGCCGGTGCCGGTCGCGGTCACGAGCAGCAGCGACGCGCCGCCCAGCGCCGCGACGACGGCGAGACTGCGCCGGGGCACCTCGCCGGCGCCGCTGCCCCGCCCGAACCACGCGGGCAGCGCCCGGTCGCGGCCGAGCGCGGCACCGAGCTTGGCCGCACCCGCGTAGTAGGCGTTCATCGTGCCGAGCGTCAGCAGCACCGCGGCGCCGGCGGTGAGCGCCTTGACCTGCCCGCCGACGCCGCGGGCGAGCAGCTCGGCGAGGGGTGCGTCGCCGGGCGCGGGGCCCAGCACCAGGATGCTGGCGGCGGCGATGCCGAAGTACAGCACGCCGACGATGACCAGGGCGATCGCCGTGGCCCGGGGCAGGTCGCGGGCGGGGCGCCGGAAGTCGCCGGCGAGGGACGTGACCGCCTCCCACCCGGCGAACCCCCAGACCAGCAGGGCCGCCGCCGACCCGACCGCCCACCAGCCGTGCGGGGCGAACGGCCGCAGGTTGCCGGGGTCGGCGTGCGGCAGGGCGGTCACGGTCGCCGTCAGCAGCAGCGTGACGAGCAGCAGTGCCAGCCCGAGCTGCAGCCGGCCGGACACCCGCACGCCCCCGAGGTTGCCGGCCGTCACCACGAGCATGAGCGCGGCGGCCGTCAGCAGCTCCGTGCGGGTGCCGCCGCCGAGCGCCGCGGCCACGTACGCCCCGGCGAACAGCGCCGCGGCCGGCGCGCCGACCGGCACGGCGAGGTAGAAGCACCAGCCGACGACCGCCGCGGCGCGGTCGCCGAACGCCTTGCCCGCGTACGTGGCGACGCCGCCCGAGTCGGGGAACCTGGCGCCGAGCGCCGCGAACGTCGCCGCGAGGGGCACCGACAGGGCGATCAGGGCGGCCCACGCGACGAGTGACGCCGGTCCGGCGGTCTGCGCGGCGAGGGCGGGCAGCGCGATGACCCCGGTGCCGAGGACCGCGCCGATGGACAGGGCCGCCCCTTGGGGCACGTTCAACATGCCTGCTATTCGACATCCCCCGCGGATCAAGGGCGAGTGGCAGGAATGCCATGTTGGGTAAGATTCCAGCCATGCGTCATCTCGTCGGCGTCGCGGTCACCGAGGACATGCCGGTCTTCGAGCTGGCCGTGCCGTGCGAGGTGTTCGGCATCGACCGGTCCGACCTGGCGGACCCCTGGTATGAGCTGCGCTTCGCCGCCGCCGCGCCGGGCGTCGTCCCGGCCCGTTCCGGGCTGTCCGTGACCGCACCCCATGACCTCGGCACGCTGGTCGACGTGGACACGCTGATCATCCCGGCGTTCGCCCGGGCCAGGCAGGTGGAGCCCCCGCCGGCACTGGTCGAGGTGGTGCGGGAGGCGCACCGGCGCGGGAGGCGGATCGTCGCGATCTGCACCGGCGCGTATGTGCTCGCCGCCGCCGGCCTCCTCGACGGCCGCCGCGCCACGACCCACTGGATGAACGCCTTCGACTTCGCCCAGCGCCACCCCGCCGTCACGTTCGACCCCGACGTGCTCTACACGTCCGACGGCACGATCTTCACCTCGGCCGGCACCGGCGCCGCGATCGACCTCTGCCTGCACCTGGTCCGCCTCGACCACGGCGCCGCGGTCGCCAACGAGGTCGCCCGCCGCATGGTCGTCCCGCCGCACCGCGACGGCGGGCAGTCGCAGTTCGCCCACCCGCCGCCGCGCCCCCGCACCCCGGACGCGCTCGGCGCCGCCCTCGACTGGGCCAGGGCCCGCCTCGACCAGCCCCTGACCGTCGCCGACCTGGCCCGCGAGGCCCGCCTGAGCCCCCGCACGTTCGCCCGCCGCTTCCGCGAGTCGGTCGGCACCAGCCCGCTGCAGTGGCTGCTGCGTCAGCGGGTACGACTGGCGCAGGAGCTCCTGGAGACCACCGACGACTCGATCGAACGCATCGCCCACCGGACGGGCCTCGGCACCCCCGCCAACCTGCGCGCCCACTTCGCCCGCCAGACCAGCGTCACCCCCACCACCTATCGTCAGGTCTTCCACCGCTGATCCGGCCCGTGAGGGAGCGTCCGTGACCGTCGACGAGCTGACCCGGGCTGACGGCGACGTCAGGCCGGGCGGAGGGCGGCGAAGACGTCGGGCCAGTTGGCCGGCAGGTTGTCCCAGATGAAGCGCTGGTAGCGGGTCATGAGGCCGACGGCGGCGGCGCGCACCGCTGCGTCGTCGGAGCGGGTCGCCGCCACGCACCGGTCGAGGCAGTCCCATTCCTCCCGGTCGCGCTCCGGTACGCCGATCGTGGCCAGCGCCGCCTGGATGGCATCGTCCTCGAAGAAGCCGTCGTCCCACGCGGTCGCCGCGCCCAGCAGGTACATCAGCTGCGGGCTGGGCGTCAGCCGCTGCGCCGCGAGCGTCCCGCTGTCATAGGTGCGGTCCTCGTCCTCGCCCACGATGCCGGACTCCCCGACGGACAGGTCGACCAGGTCCCGCCAGTAGGCGGCGTCGTGCGCCCCGTCCCGTTGCAGCATGTGCCGGCTCGCGAACTCCGCCATCCGCGCCGGGTCGTCGACCAGCGGCGAGACCGCGGTGTCCATGCTGTAGTCGAACCCGAAGAACCACCGGCGGCCGTCGACCACCATCGACTCGATGCCGCCGACCTGCCCTTCGCGGTCCGCGATCGGCGTGATGTCTGCCATGACGGGCGAGCGTAGTACGGCGGCGGGACACGACCGGCGGGCCGGAATGGCCCGGCCGGTCAGCGCCCAGGCGTCAGCAGGGGATCAGCTCGCCGCGGCGGGCCCGGACCCGGGTGCCGTCCACCAGCGTGATCTCGACCCGGCCGTTGGCGTCGGTGTCACCGAACGCATAGATCTCCTTGCCGTCGTGCGGGGCCAGCTCGGCGTGGTGCACGCCGTTCCGGTCCGGCCGCAGGACCCACTTCAATTCCGGCGATTTACCCATTTCGCCCACCCCCTTCGTCCGAGGCTAACGGGCGAGACGGGCGCCCGGTGCGGACCAGCCGGGGTCGGTACCCGTGTGAGTGAGCCGGGCGCGTTCATCGCAGACCGCCGGGCCAGGCGAGGTATTCGCGGAAGCCCGTCACGCGCCCGTCGCGCAGTTCGAAGTTCAGGCACAGGCGCTGAGTGAAGGGTTGCGAGATGCATTTCCATCGTCGCTCCAGGAACGTCAGTTCTGCCTGATTCAGACAGAATAGAGGTCGGGGAAGCGCTCTACCGTCTGCTCTATTGACTGGACCATGGTGAATGCGAATACTCAAGTCATGTCGCCGCTCGACTCGGGATCCGCACAACGCAGCGCGAACCGCAGCCGCGTGATCCACGCGCTGCGGCAGCACGGTGCGATGAGCCGGGCCGCCCTCGCCGAGATAGGGCTGTCCCGGTCGACGGTCGCCAGCGTCGTCGGGGAGCTCATCGAGGCCGGCGCGGTGGTCGAGGTCGGCGGCGCCAACGGCGCACATCCGAGCGGCAACGGCCCCCATCCGAACGGCAACGGCAGCAGGAGCAAGGCGGGCCGGCCGCCGACCCTGATCGGGCTCAAGGGCGGCCTCGGCGTCGCGGTGGGCGTCGAGATCGGCAACGGGATCGTGCGGATCGCGATCTGTGACGTGGCACAGGCGATGCTGCGGCACAAGACGGTCCAGGTCGACGAGCAGACCTCGCCGCAGGACACCCTGCTGCTGGTCGACCGGCTGATCGACGAGCTGCTGGAGCAGACCGGGTTCCGGCGCGACGAGGTGATCGGCGTCGGCATCGCCATGCCGGGACCGATCCAGCGGCGGACCGGGCTGACCGGCCGCGCGTGCACGCTCAAGCCGTGGGTGGGCCTCGACCCGCGGCTGCTCGCCGAGCACGTGCTCGGGCTGCCGGTGCACGCGGGCAACGACGCCAACCTCGCCGCCCTGGCCGAGATGACCTGGGGCGCCGCGCGGGGGCTTCGGGACTACGCGTACATCTACACCGCCACCGGCATCGGCGCAGGGTTCATCATGGACGGACGCCTCTACGTCGGCGCCAACGGCACGGCCGGGGAGATCGGCCACACCACCATCAACGAGGACGGCCTGGTGTGCGCGTGCGGCGGCCGGGGGTGCCTGAACACCCTGGCCAACCCGGACGCCATCACCGACCAGCTGTGGCAGAGCCACGGCCGGCGGCCGTCGATCGGCGAGGTGATCAGCCTCGCGCAGCAGGGTGACGCCGGGTGCCGCCGCGTCCTCGCCGACGCGGGCCGGCACATCGGGGTCGCGATGGCCAACATGTACAACCTGCTCGACCCCGAGCTGATCGTCCTCGGGGGCAGCCTCGCGCCGGCCGGTGACATCCTCATCGAGCCGCTGCGCCAGTCGATGATGCGCCGCGCGATCCACGCCGGGGAGGCCGTCCCCGACGTCGTCGCGGGTGAGATCGGGATCGACGTGGTCGTCGTCGTGGGTGCGGCCGCCGCCGTGCTCCGCGACGCCAACAGGTTCCCGCTGCCAGTCCGCTGACCAGCCGGCCGGCCTTCCCAACCCGTCGGCCGGCCGGCGCGCCACAGGCACACCCCAAAGGCACACACCAAGGCACACGCCAAGGCACACACCAAAGTGCGCACCAAAGGCACACACCAAGCACCGGAACAAAGAAACGGCCAGAGCGAAACAGCTCTGGCCGCCCTCGCCGCACGCCAATGCAGCAAACAACAACCGGCCGCGGATTGCCGTCCAGAGCCGATCGTCGAAGGTGGAGCAACCATGATTCTACCGCGTTCCGTTACGGCCCTTTTAGCGCTCACACTGCTGTTTCCGGTCGCCGCCGCCTGCAGTACCGGCGAGAACAGCCCCAAGGAGAGCAAGGGGAAAATCAAGATCGCGCTGTCGAACTCGTTCATCGGCAACGGCTGGCGCGTCGAGATGGAGAACGTGTTCAAGGCGGCCTGCGCGATGCCGCCGTACAAGGACCAGGTCGACTGCAGGAGCAGCAGGTGGCGTGGCTGGCGGCGCACATGCGGCGGCTGCGGGAGGAGGGCTGCTGCGTGGTCTTCACCTCGCACCGGTGGCGCGAGATCGAGGCCCTCGCCGACCGGGTCACCGTGTTCCGCAACGGCACCCACGTCACCACCCGGTCGCGGCTGGCCGAGTCCGAGGCGGTGACGCTGATGAGCGGCCGCACCCTGGAGGCCACCTATCCGCCGCTGGCCCCGCCGCAGGACACCGTCGCGCTCGAGGCGCGGGTCGGCGAGGTCGACATCGCGGTGCGGCGCGGCGAGATCCTCGGCATCGGCGGCCTGGCCGGGCAGGGGCAGCGCGAGGTGTTCCTGCGGCTCTTCGGCGTCGGGCGGCAGCAGGTCACCGTCGGCGGCGTCCGGACCACGATCAGGAGGCCGAAGGACGCGATCCGGGCCGGCATCGGCATCGCGTACGTGCCGGAGGACCGCAAGGCGGAGGGCCTGCTGCTGCCCATGTCGGTGCGGGACAACCTGGCCCTCGCCACCCTCGGGCGGCGGTCGGTGGCCGGGTTCGTGCGCCGGGCCGCCGAGCGCGCGGCGGTGCAGGGCGTCGTCGACCGGCTGGCGGTGCGGGCCGCCTCGACGGCGCACCCCGTCGGCGCCCTCTCCGGCGGCAACCAGCAGAAGGTCCTGATGGGCCGCTGGCTGCTCAGCGGGGCCGAGGTGCTGCTGCTGTGACGCTGCTGCAGGCGGAGCGGGTCCCGGAGTACGGTCGGAACGTCATCTATGGTCTGGTGATCCTCGCCATCCTCTTCACCTACGGCAGGGAGCGCGCCGATGACTGAGACCCCGGTTGACACACTCTGCGACATCCCCTGCGAGCTGGGTGAGAGCACGCTGTGGGACGACGTCACGGGCCGGCTGCACTGGGTCGACATCGACCGGGCGCTGCTGTTCACCCTCGACTGGGCCACCCGCCGGGTGGAGACCCTGCGCCTGCCGTCCACGGTCGGCAGCGTCGGGCTGCGGTCCGGCGGCGGCCTGGTCGCGGCGCTGCGGCACGCCCTGGCCTTCGTCGCCGACGACGGCACCGTCGAGGTCGTCGCCGAGGTGGAGTCCGATGTACCGGGCAACCGCTGCAACGACGGCGCCGTCGATCCCGGGGGCCGCTTCTGGTTCGGCACGATGGACGAGACGGAATCGGCGGCGAGCGGCGCGTTCTACTGCCTGCGCGACGACCTGAGCGTCACGAAGGCCTTCGGCGGCGTCTTCGTCTCCAACGGCCCGGCGTGGAGCCCCGACGGGCGCACCCTGTATCACGTCGACTCCGCCCGCAGCCGGATCACCGCCTACGAGTTCGACCCCGCGACGGGCGCCGTGGGGGGCGGGCGGCTCTTCGCCTCCGACGAGGACGAGGCGTGGTTGCCGGACGGGGTGACGGTCGACGCGGACGGCTTCGTGTGGAACTGCAAGTGGGACGGCGGGCGGATCGTCCGCTACTCCCCCGACGGCCGGATCGACCGGGTTGTGGAGCTGCCGGTGCCCCGCCCGACGCGGTGCGCGTTCGTCGGCCCGGAGCTGAAGCTCATGGCGGTGACGAGCGCCCGCCGCGGGCGCGGCGCCGCGGCGCCCCGGTCGGGGCAGCTGCTGCTGCTCGACCCGGACGCGACCGGCCTGCCGGCCGCCCGGTTCACGGGACGCTAGAAGGCGGCGGGCCGGAGCCCGCCGCCTTCACCGGCTACCTCGGTCGGTCCCGGCGTCGCCGAAGACCGTGGCGTGGTCAGTCCTGGGTCAGCGACGCGCGCAGGGTGCGCAGCGCGCCGGCCAGGAGGCGGGACACGTGCATCTGGGAGATGCCGAGCTCCGCGGCGATCTGCGACTGCGTCAGGTTGCCGTGGAACCGCATCGCGATGATCTTCTGCTCGCGGGCGGGGAGCTTCGCCAGCAGCGGGCGCAGCGCCTCGCGGTTCTCCACGTTGGCCATGTCGGGGTCGTCGCCGCCGAGCAGGTCGCCGAGGCCCGTGACGCCGCCGTCGCCGGCCTCGCCGACGGGCGCGTCCAGCGACAGCGCGCGGTACGCCTGCCCGCAGTCCAGGCCCTCGATGACGTCCTCCTCGCTCGCCCCGAGCTTCGCCGCGAGGTCCGCGACCGTCGGGGAGCGGCCCAGGTCCTGGGCGAGGTCGCCGGAGACCTTCGAGATCTCCAGGCGCAGCTCCTGCAGGCGGCGGGGCACCCGGACGTCCCAGCC
>NZ_JBFAJA010000181.1:0-1212 GCF_040654975.1 Dactylosporangium sp. NPDC050588
ATGAGGCGCCAGCCGGTCGGGGTGAGCATGGTGTTGCCCGAGTGGCCGCGCGGTCCGCCGTCGCGGTCGCGGAACCCGCCCGGCCGGTCGCCGCGCGGCCCGCCGTCACGGTCCCGGAAGCCGCCGGATCCGCCGGCACGGTCGCCACGGGGACCACCGTCGCGGAAGCCGCCCTGCCCACCGTCGCGGTCGCGGAACCCACCGGAACGCTCACCGTCACGGAATCCCGGCCGGTCACCACCGGAGCGATAGCCGCCGGGACCACCCGAGCGGAACCCGCCCTGCCGGTCACCACGGTCGCCACGGGGTCCGCCGCCGCCTTCCCGGTCCCGGAAGCCGCCGGAGCCGCCCTCGCGCGGCCGGAAGCCACCGGAGCGCTCACCGTCGCGGTACCCGGGCCGGTCGCCGCCGCGGAAGCCGCCGGAGCCGCCCTCGCCGCCGGAGCGGTAGCCGCCGCCAGAGCGCTCACCGCCGGCCGGACGGTCACCGGAGCGGTAACCGCCCGATCCGCCGGAGCCGGCGCGATTGCCGTCACGGGATCCGCCGGTACGGTCACCGGAGCGGTACCCGCCACCGGAGCCACCGTCGCGGTCGCGGAAGCCACCGCCACGCGGCCCGCCGTCACGGTCGCGGAAGCCGCCGGAGCGGTCCTGACCTGCGCGGGGTCCGCCGTCGCGGGGCGTACGGGAGCTCGAGGCCGACCCGCGGTCGCGGTCGGCGCCGGTCCAACGTGGTTTGCGGTCGCCGGAAGCGGGGCGCTCGCCCCGGTCCTGCCCGCTGTTGTCGCGGTCGTGGGGTCCTGCAGTCACGACTTCATCCTTCCCGACCGGGGTGCACCACATGCGCTCGACCCGGTAAACGAATTAAGGGCCGCCCCAGGAAAGGGCGGCCCTTAAGCGAAATTTTGTCCGGCGGCGTCCTACTCTCCCACACTCTCTCGGGTGCAGTACCATCGGCGCTGGAGGGCTTAGCTTCCGGGTTCGGAATGGGACCGGGCGTTTCCCCTCCGCTATGGCCGCCGTAACTCTATGAACCTGTCAACCACCGCACACCCCGTCTGTTGGGGGTGCGTTCTGGTGTTGGTTCAGAATCACACAGTGGATGCGTTGTCTTCACAGCTTTGTTGTATGAGGTCAAGTCCTCGGCCTATTAGTACCGGTCAGCTCAAACCTGTTACCAGGCTTCCACTTCCGGCCTATCAACCCAGTGGTC
>NZ_JBFAJA010000181.1:1311-3799 GCF_040654975.1 Dactylosporangium sp. NPDC050588
AGCTTTGTTGTATGAGGTCAAGTCCTCGGCCTATTAGTACCGGTCAGCTCAAACCTGTTACCAGGCTTCCACTTCCGGCCTATCAACCCAGTGGTCTAACTGGGGGCCTTAACCCTCAAGGGGTGGGATACCTCATCTCGAAGCGAGCTTCCCGCTTAGATGCTTTCAGCGGTTATCCCTTCCGAACGTAGCCAACCAGCCGTGCTCTTGGCAGAACAACTGGCACACCAGAGGTTCGTCCGTCCCGGTCCTCTCGTACTAGGGACAGCCCTTCTCAAGTATCCTACGCGCGCGGCGGATAGGGACCGAACTGTCTCACGACGTTCTAAACCCAGCTCGCGTACCGCTTTAATGGGCGAACAGCCCAACCCTTGGGACCTACTCCAGCCCCAGGATGCGACGAGCCGACATCGAGGTGCCAAACCATCCCGTCGATATGGACTCTTGGGGAAGATCAGCCTGTTATCCCCGGGGTACCTTTTATCCGTTGAGCGACACCGCTTCCACCTGCCAGTGCCGGATCACTAGTCCCGACTTTCGTCCCTGCTCGACCTGTCAGTCTCACAGTCAAGCCCCCTTGTGCACTTGCACTCAACACCTGATTGCCAACCAGGCTGAGGGAACCTTTGGGCGCCTCCGTTACATTTTAGGAGGCAACCGCCCCAGTTAAACTACCCACCAGACACTGTCCCTGAACCGGATCACGGTCCGAAGTTAGATACCCAAATCCAACAGAGTGGTATTTCAAGCTTGCCTCCACAACCACTGGCGTGGCCGCTTCACCGGCTCCCACCTATCCTACACAATCGAATTCGAGTACCAATGTCAAGCTATAGTGAAGGTCCCGGGGTCTTTCCGTCCTGCCGCGCGTAACGAGCATCTTTACTCGTAATGCAATTTCGCCGGGCCTGTGGTTGAGACAGTGGGGAAGTCGTTACGCCATTCGTGCAGGTCGGAACTTACCCGACAAGGAATTTCGCTACCTTAGGATGGTTATAGTTACCACCGCCGTTTACTGGCGCTTAAGTTCTCCGCTTCGCCCCGAAGGACTAACAGGTCCCCTTAACGTTCCAGCACCGGGCAGGCGTCAGTCCATATACATCGTCTTACGACTTAGCATGGACCTGTGTTTTTAGTAAACAGTCGCTTCCCCCTGGTCTCTGCGGCCACCAACCGCTCCACCAGCACGTGGTCTCACCATCGGTGGCCCCCCTTCTCCCGAAGTTACGGGGGCAATTTGCCGAGTTCCTTAACCACAGTTCGCCCGATCGCCTCGGTATTCTCTACCTGACCACCTGTGTCGGTTTGGGGTACGGGCCGCTCGAAACTCGCTAGAGGCTTTTCTCGGCAGCATGGGATCACTGACTTCGCCTGAAACGGCTCCGCTTCACGTCTCACCCTCAAGCAGTGCGGATTTGCCTACACTGCGGGCTACACGCTTGCCCCGGCACAACCACCGGCCGGGTCCAGCTACCCTCCTGCGTCACCCCATCGCTTGCCTACTACCCCACAAGTTCCCAACATCAACCCATCCACCCGAAGGCTTCAAGGAATCCGGAGGTTAGTACATGAAGGTTCAGCATGGACGCTTCTACGCGGGTACGGGAATATCAACCCGTTATCCATCGACTACGCCTCTCGGCCTCGCCTTAGGCCCCGACTCACCCAGGGCGGATTAGCCTGGCCCTGGAACCCTTGGTCATCCGGCGGCAGGGTTTCTCACCCTGCTTTCGCTACTCATGCCTGCATTCTCACTCGCGTCACCTCCACGGCTGGATCACTCCGCCGCTTCACTGGTGACACGACGCTCCCCTACCCATCCACACACCTGGACCTCAGGGCAAGCCCATCGGCCGGGTTATCATGTGAATGCCACAGCTTCGGCGGTGTGCTTGAGCCCCGCTACATTGTCGGCGCGGAACCACTTGACCAGTGAGCTATTACGCACTCTTTCAAGGGTGGCTGCTTCTAAGCCAACCTCCTGGTTGTCTATGCGACCCCACATCCTTTACCACTTAGCACACGCTTAGGGGCCTTAGCTGGTGATCTGGGCTGTTTCCCTCTCGACTACGAAGCTTATCCCCCGCAGTCTCACTGCCACGCTCTCACTTACCGGCATTCGGAGTTTAGTTGACTTCAGTAAGCTTGTAGGCCCCCTAGGCCATCCAGTGCTCTACCTCCGGCAAGAAACACGTGACGCTGCACCTAAATGCATTTCGGGGAGAACCAGCTATCACGGAGTTTGATTGGCCTTTCACCCCTAACCACAGATCATCCCCCAACTTTTCAACGTTGGTGGGTTCGGCCCTCCACGCGGTCTTACCCGCGCTTCAGCCTGCCCATGGCTAGATCACTCCGCTTCGGGTCTAGGACACGCGACTGAACGCCCTATTCAGACTCGCTTTCGCTACGGCTCCCCCACACGGGTTAACCTCGCCACGTATCACTAACTCGCAGGCTCATTCTTCAAAAGGCACGCCGTCACCCC
>NZ_JBFAJA010000181.1:3898-6545 GCF_040654975.1 Dactylosporangium sp. NPDC050588
GGGACGCTCCGACGGATTGTAGGCGCACGGTTTCAGGTACTATTTCACTCCCCTCCCGGGGTACTTTTCACCTTTCCCTCACGGTACTAGTCCGCTATCGGTCACCAGGGAGTATTTAGGCTTACCAGGTGGTCCTGGCAGATTCACGGCAGATTACAGGAGTCCGCCGCTACTCGGGAACACACCAACACAGACCCGCGATTTTCGCCTACCGGACTCTCACCGTCTACGGTGCCGCTTTCCAGCGAACTTCGACTAACCACGAATTTTCTGACTGTGCAACCAGATGGCAGCCTGGTTCAGACATGTCCCACAACCCCGCACACGCAACCCCTGCCAGGTATCACACGTGCACGGTTTAGCCTCATCCGCTTTCGCTCGCCACTACTCACGGAATCACAATTGTTTTCTCTTCCTGCGGGTACTGAGATGTTTCACTTCCCCGCGTTCCCTCTACCCGCCCTATGTGTTCAGGCGGGAGTGACACCACATGACTGGTGCCGGGTTCCCCCATTCGGACACCCTGGGATCACAGCTCGGTTGACAGCTCCCCCAGGCCTATCGCGGCCTCCCACGTCCTTCATCGGCTCCTGGTGCCAAGGCATCCACCGTACGCCCTCAGCAACTTGACCACAAAAAAGCTATAAAGATGCTCGCATCCACTGTGCAATTCTCAACCAACACCAAACCCAAACCGCTTTATCAGCCACAACCTGCAACACAACCGTGCGCCGTTTTGTGGCCGGCTTGGATCTCGTCTGAACCAACCGCCCCACGATCACTCGTGGCTGGTTGTTTCAGGACCCAACAGGGTGCCTGTGTGACCTCCGAACCGCATCCAACTCTGTTCCACGCCGAAGCAGTACTAAGAAAAGGACCGTTGTCCAGGAAATACTCGCCAGTGTCTCCGCCATATGAGCACCCATCCAGCACATTCGGCCGGATATGGGCTCCTGCGCTCTTTCGAGCGAGGTTGCTCCTTAGAAAGGAGGTGATCCAGCCGCACCTTCCGGTACGGCTACCTTGTTACGACTTCGTCCCAATCGCCAGTCCCACCTTCGACGGCTCCCTCCACAAGGGTTGGGCCACCGGCTTCGGGTGTTACCGACTTTCGTGACGTGACGGGCGGTGTGTACAAGGCCCGGGAACGTATTCACCGCAGCGTTGCTGATCTGCGATTACTAGCGACTCCGACTTCACGGGGTCGAGTTGCAGACCCCGATCCGAACTGAGACCGGCTTTTTGGGATTCGCTCCACCTCACGGTATCGCAGCCCTTTGTACCGGCCATTGTAGCATGCGTGAAGCCCTGGACATAAGGGGCATGATGACTTGACGTCATCCCCACCTTCCTCCGAGTTGACCCCGGCAGTCTTCGATGAGTCCCCGGCATAACCCGCTGGCAACATCGAACAAGGGTTGCGCTCGTTGCGGGACTTAACCCAACATCTCACGACACGAGCTGACGACAGCCATGCACCACCTGTGAACGCCCCCGAAGGACACAACATCTCTGCTGCTTTAGCGCCCATGTCAAACCCAGGTAAGGTTCTTCGCGTTGCATCGAATTAATCCGCATGCTCCGCCGCTTGTGCGGGCCCCCGTCAATTCCTTTGAGTTTTAGCCTTGCGGCCGTACTCCCCAGGCGGGGCGCTTAATGCGTTAGCTGCGGCACAGAGAACCGGAGAGGCCCCCCACACCTAGCGCCCAACGTTTACAGCGTGGACTACCAGGGTATCTAATCCTGTTCGCTCCCCACGCTTTCGCTCCTCAGCGTCAGTATCGGCCCAGAGACCCGCCTTCGCCACCGGTGTTCCTCCTGATATCTGCGCATTTCACCGCTACACCAGGAATTCCAGTCTCCCCTACCGAACTCAAGCCTGCCCGTATCAGCTGCAAGCCCACAGTTGAGCTGCGGGTTTTCACAGCTGACGCAACAAGCCGCCTACGAGCTCTTTACGCCCAATAAATCCGGACAACGCTCGCGCCCTACGTCTTACCGCGGCTGCTGGCACGTAGTTGGCCGGCGCTTCTTCTCCAGGTACCGTCACTTGCGCTTCGTCCCTGTCGAAAGAGGTTTACAACCCGAAGGCCTTCATCCCTCACGCGGCGTCGCTGCATCAGGCTTCCGCCCATTGTGCAATATTCCCCACTGCTGCCTCCCGTAGGAGTCTGGGCCGTGTCTCAGTCCCAGTGTGGCCGGTCGCCCTCTCAGGCCGGCTACCCGTCGTCGCCTTGGTAGGCCATCACCCCACCAACAAGCTGATAGGCCGCGAGCCCATCCCAGGCCGAAAAAACTTTCCACACCCCACGATGCCGTGAAGAATGAATATCCGGTATTAGCCCCCGTTTCCGAGGGTTATCCCAAAGCCTAGGGCAGGTTACTCACGTGTTACTCACCCGTTCGCCGCTCGAGTACCCCGAAGGGCCTTTCCGCTCGACTTGCATGTGTTAAGCACGCCGCCAGCGTTCGTCCTGAGCCAGGATCAAACTCTCCAACAAAATCTGGAAAATTAGTCCTGGCAACAAACAATCGTTTGTCACCAAAGGAATCCTCGGACACGACAACAAAGCCATGTCACGGGGTCAATCAATTGGCACTGGCTTAACAAGCACCCTGTTGAGTTCTCAAACAACCAACACACACC
>NZ_JBFAJA010000182.1:0-6292 GCF_040654975.1 Dactylosporangium sp. NPDC050588
GCCGCCATGGCCACGTCCTCATCCCTGACCGAGCTCGGCGCCCTGCTGTCCCAGCTCGACCCTGACGTGCCCTTCCCCCGCGAGATCCTCGGCCAGCCGCGCGGCCGCACCGGCACCCCGGCAAAGGTCATCCTCCCCCAGAACTGGCTCGACGACCCCGACGACGACACCATCCCCGAAGGCGCCGAACTCGACGACAGCGGCGGCTGACGGCCGGGACGCCAGGGTCGTCAGGGTCGTCAGGGTCCGAAGGTGTATGGGTCTTCGCCGTTGTCAGCACGGTCGCGCTGGACGGGTTTCCTAGCCTTGATCCACCGATGACCTTGCCGTCGGCAGCTCGTGGCCGTTTCATCAATACCTGGACTCTCACCACCTGACCCACCGCACCCGGCGCCGCGCCCCGTCGGGCACGGCGCGAGTGCTTGATGCGCGCGTCAGAGGTAAGCCGACTTGTATTGCCGGTTCGCCTGGTGCTGGTTGTGCGCCGCGCGGTCACGGTGGCACGAAGGCATAGGTGTGCCCCACCCGGACGCACGCCGCTCAATACTGCTTGATAGGCGACTACGATCCGCAGTTGGTGCGGTACACCTCGTCGGCGCGGTTGCGACCGGCGCCGACGTCGGCGATGGAGCGGGCTTTGCCGCTGTTGTAGGCACCTACGGAGAACAGGGCGATGTAGGTGCCGTCGGTGTCGAGGAAGGTGACGTATCCGGAGCCGAGGTTGTACGCGACGGATTCGGTTCGGTTCCGCCACCCCCAGGTGCCCAGGTCCTGCCAGCTGCAGTCGCTGAGCCTGCCGCGCGGATAGCCGAAGTTGATCTTGTCGTAGAAGCAGAACCATCCGGACGGGCAGTCAGCTCCGGCGAGGCTCGCGGCGGGCCGGGTAACGGTGACGACGAACCTGCCGCCACTGTAGCTAATGTCGGATGGTCCAGTCTGGACGCCGCCCGGGTTCTCGGCGAGGTATGCATCGACGAGATGCTGGCTGGGACCATCACCTGGAGCCGCGACGGCGCGGACGGGCGTGGCGACCAGTGCTGCACCGACCAGCGCAACAATGGCGGCGGTGTGCAGGACTCGGATCGCGCGATGTGACATGGGTACCCCCTTGAATGTTGTCGACGCAGCGCGAAACGACCGGTCGCGACGATCCGCCACGAGGAGCAGTCGATCGAGCGCTCTGCGTTACCCCCGAGGTGAGCGTATGGGCCGCGTGCTATAGATCGATACATCGTTATCTGTAAATGAAAAGGATCACGGTGCCGTGCCACTGGGGCCATGACCTGCACCTTCAGGGCAGGCGTCCCGACTGCGCGGCACTCGGCCTCGCCTGCCATCTCAACATCCGAGAAAAGCGCGAGGTTGGCACTCATGTTTCGCTCGCTACGCACGGCTAGAGGTGTGAAAGCGATGCGAGGACGGCGTGGGTGTTGGGGCGGGGTGCGGGCATGGGTGTCGGCGGAGGGAGGGGTCGGTTGGTGGCCGCTGTGGATGTCGGTGCCGATGGCGCGGGTGACAGTGATGCGGATGGACCCGATGGACCATCCGATGATCACGAGCCGTACGCGGAGTGGCTGGCGACCGCCTTCGTCAAGAACGGCCCTGCGCTGATGCAGTACTTCATGAAGCGTGGGTTGTGCAGGGAGGACGCCAGGGATGCGGTAAACGCGCTGTTCACGCGGCTGTACCAGAAGCCGGCGCACGAGGTGCGCAGTGTGAGCGGCGTGCTTTGGGCGGCGGCGAAGTTCAAGATCGCTGACCACTACCGCGAACGCGCGCGGCGTCGATTGGTGTCCATCGACGCCGACGAGCGGGCGATGGACCAGGTGTCCCGGCTGGGCGGAGCCGGGATGTCCCTGGAGGACGGGGTCGCGATGCGCGATGCCGTCCGCCGGACGCTGTCGTTGCCGCAGATGCAGATGATCCACGCGAAGGTCGTGCTGGACCTCAGCGACGTGGAAGCCGCGGAACGCTACGGGACCAGTGTCGACATGGTGCGGCGGCACCGATCCGATGGCCTGAAGCTGCTGCGAAAGGTGTACGAGGTGCACAGGCGCGCCTCGGGTCGCGGTACGGGTGATCATGGAGGGGCGGTACATGACGGGGCATCCTGACCGCGAGAACGTCGAGTCGGTGGGCGGGCCGCACCGCCCAGATGCGGCCGATCCCGCCGGACCGCCCGACCCGGATGATCCGGCCGAATTGGACGACGACGAGTTGCTGGCGCTGGCCGCACTGCTGCTGGACCCCCTGCCGGATCCCCTGGTGCCGCCGCTGGATCTCAGCCGGGAACATTTCCTGGCCCTGGCCGGCAACATCCGGCGTCAGCGGGCTCGACCGCGCGGCCGTGCGCGGTTGGCGGCCTCGGTCGCGGCGTTCGTAGCCGTCCTGGCCACAGTGAGTCTGGTCGTCATCATCGGGGTAGCCCACCGCAACGGCGGTGTCAGCGACGACCCGACCGCGTCGGTGGCGCCCGTGCCGGCGCCGGCGCCGCTCACGCTGGCTGCGCCGCAGTCTGCGGCGGACCGGCTGGCCGAGCTGGCCGAGCTGGCTCGGCAGGCGCCCCCCATACCGGGCGCGGGCTCCTACACATACGTGCGGACCCGGCAGTGGACTCTCCCGCCAGGCGGCGGCACAGCGCTCGTCACTGACGAAGAGACCTGGTGGGGCGCCGACATGTCAGGTCAGCGCCGGTCCTGCCCGGTGCCGGGTTTCACCGCGCCCCACCCAGCCGCGAAGTGTGGGATCAGCGACGCGGTCGGGCCGGCGTCGGCACCGATCATGTTGCAGGCACCCTCGGAGGATCCCGCGCTACTGGCGGTGCAACTCGCGCACGCCGGTGACCTGCCAGACGTGTCGGACCGGGCGCGGATCTTCCTCGACCGGATCGTTGCCCTCATGCGAACCGTCGCGCTTACCCCTGCGCAGCGTGCTGCGGCTTTGCGCGTACTGGCCGACACGCCCGGCATCGTGCACCACGGCGAAGTCGTCGACCCGACGGGGCGGCGCGGCCTCGCGGTCGCCGCCGACCCGGCGCAACGTGCCACGCCCGCCACCGTCGCGGTGTTCGACGTGGGCAGCGGCCAGCTGCTCACCGTCGAACGAGCGACCCAGCCGTCCCAGACCTCGAGCGACGTGGACACCTCCGAGATCGTGGGGGTGGTGATGCTGCTCGACATTCGACATGTCAACCAACCTGCGTAACGCCAATCCGGTGGGTTGCACAGATGGCTAGTGCGCCCCGTTGTCCAAATCAATATGGCATGCACGTCGCCGATGCGGAAAGCGCCGGTGGCGACGTCATGCTGCCCGCGTTTGAGTCACAGTGGGTAACGACTTCCGCTAGAACCGCCTCGGCCTTGCCGGACCTGCCCGTACGGGAAATGGCAGGTCAGTGAGCACCGATAGAGGCGAGAATGATTCATTCATTCGATCTCGCATGGGCGATATGCAAGTTGCAGTCCATCGGGCTGCGCGGACAGTGACGAAGGTCTTCCATCCGGGGGATCTCGTGCAGTACTGTTGCACCGTTTCTAGACGGCCCATGTCGACCGATCGGCCACGCGATCGACTGCTGCTGAATCTGAATTATCTTCTCGAATTTATGCGGACGAAGAACGAGGAAGCACTATGAACCGTCCAGTCGCGCGATCGTGTGCAAGAGCGGTCGTCGCCGGACTCCGGCCATGGTTCACGTCTGCGCAACCAGCCGGACGGTCGCCGCGAAATCCGCAAACCGTGCCTCGGCCACGATCCTCTGCGTGCCGCGCTCGACAACGCTGACCACGCCCGACGGGTCGTCGCCCGGCGGGCACGCATCAGCGTCTCAACGGAACCGGCAACCGCATCGGGCATCGCTTCATGACCAGTTTTCACCGCTCACCAAAGACCCCGGCATAGGGCCGGAGAACTCCAGGTTTGGAGTGTGCGAGGAAGGAAACCTCGTGAGTCGGCGAAAACGAAAACGGCACTACCGACGCCCTGGGCGCATGGTCCAAGTCCGGAGCAAGGGGCGGGTGTGTCGGACTCGGCGGTCCAGACACGACAGGACCGCGATCGCCATCGTGACGACGTTCGCGACCGTGGCTGAAGCCCTATCGCTACTGCCGTTCCTCGATGACGATCTGCGAAACACGGCCCTTGCCATGGCAGCCATAGCAAGGGCCATGCTCCACCTCGCGAAATCAACGCAGAACCGTCGAAAGTAGGCGTTGATCCGCGCCTCCGGGTGGTGGCCATTACGGCCACCACCCAGTGGTCTATGCGGGCCAAACGGCTCACCTCCACCACGGAGGCGTCGCCGGCGGAATGCCGGGCAGTCGGCCCCTGCTACCCAGCATCACCGGCTAACGTGTCAGATTTCCGACTCGCGTGGTTGTCCACTGTGCCGGGTCATCACGGATGCGTCAAGACACGCTAACGAAAACAGTATCCGCACCCGGCGCATATCGATGTCAACCAACTGGGGCGCAATCACCCTTAGGTAGCCCGCTGGCCACTCCGATCGGACGGCGATCGGTAACCGGTACGACCGATGGCCAGCCCGCAGGTCACCTTCCGCCCTGGACGACCCGCATTACCGCCAACGGCATTGCGCAGGCCGGGATTCCGGCAGCCAGCAAGTGCCACCACCGGCGCCGATCATGGTCTGAGATCTTCCGGCATGTCATGCGACCCATATTAGGGCCACATGGCCATAATATGGAAGTCAGTGGCACGGGTGACAGTTTTAAGAGCCAAGGAGTCGCTGGCCGGCCCTTCGGCGGACTCAGCCCCATCGTTGTACGAACGAACCCCACCATGTCGTCGGTTGACAGCCTGACAAGGCGGACCCGATGGATGGCCATGAGCAGCAGTTGCGCGACCATCCACTCCCACTCCTCCAAGTGACGATGCTGGACGCGGGCCGGATCGCCCAGGAGGCGGGTGTCGCGTGAGTCGCGTTGCACGCGCGGACCGCCGCCCAGCGCTACTCGGGCGAAGCTTCGCGGGACGCGATCGCGTCGTTGAATCCGCTTTGGACATTCCCGTGCTCGGCAACGGCGACGTCTGGGAAGCCGAAGACGCCCTCCGCATGACGGCTTCCACTTGCTGCGATGGCGTGGTCATCGGCCGGGGCTGCCCCGGTGACCGTGGCTCTTCGCCGACCTGGCCGCCGCGTTCGCCGGCCGCACCGACCGCGCCTTCCCGACCCAGGGCGAGGTCGCCGCCCTCACGCTCCGCCACGCAACGCTGCTCGTGGAGTGGTGGGGCCGCGAAAGGAAGGCGTGACGGACTTCCGCAAGCACGTCGCCTGGTACCTGAAGGGCTTCCCCGCCGGCGGGGAACTCCACGCCGGAGCGGACTGCCTCAGCGTCCACCGACCGTGATCGGTCCGAGGAACGATCGTCGTGGACCCCGACCGGAATCGGGACCGACTCGGTCTTGCGATGGGAACCCACACCGATTGATGGTCAGGCCTGGTCGATACGGATCATGGCAATGCCCGGTCGGACCTTGGCGATCGAGTCGAAGTCGGCGTCGACGTGCAGCAGCGTCAGGCGTTGCTCTTGCGCCGTCAACGCGATAATGATGTCCATCGGCGAAGGTCCCCGATGATGACCGATCTTGATGAGATCGCGCTGGACAGCAAGGACATGACGCCATGGATCGTCGAGCGTCGGGCACCAGCCGAACGTTCGGCGCAACATCGCAAAGAACGGCTCGTAGTCCCGGTCAGCGCGCACCGAGACCATGAGCTCAGCCTCCACCGGTGGACAAAGCGCTACGACACCCTGCGCGACGTAACGTGGCCACGGGTCTGGAATTTGCTTCCTCAGCAGCCGCCACGCAGCCGAGGTGTCCGCCAGATAGGTCATCGCCCGGCCCGCTCGCCATCCTCCAGAACATCGAAGTCAAGAATGAGTTCTGCGTTGTCCTGCAGCCACGCCAACCCTCGTGCACGGTCATCCGCGCTAGTCCCGGCCGCGATCGCGAGCGCTCTGTTGATCGTCTCGCGCTTGGTCTTGGTGCCGAGCTGGCGCTGCGCGAACGCCAACGTTGCTTCGTCCAAGTCAATGACAGTGCGCGCCACTACGACCTCCTGATATACGAAGATGCAACCTGATACCAAGTCAAGCATACGCATGTCCACCACTCCTGACCAGCGGCAGAGCTGCTGCGTCACGCTCAGTAGTCGACAAATCGCAAAGTTCGAGTGCTCCGTCCCGAAGGTCACCCGCCGCGGCGGCGGCTCCGCCCTCCCCTGGAAGCGGCGGCTCTTCCGCGACATCGTGACCTCGGCCGTCGAAGG
>NZ_JBFAJA010000183.1:0-6012 GCF_040654975.1 Dactylosporangium sp. NPDC050588
TGGTTGGCGGTGGTGATGGTGCCGCCGGTCCGCTTCTGCTGCCGGACGCTCCAGTACTGGTAGAACGTCGCGTTGCCGATGATGGAGGGCTGGTTGACGCGCTGGGTGCGGTAGATGTCGTACGTGCTGCCGTCGGTGCTGACGGAGCCCAGCCGCTGCGCGCCGGTGCTGGGGTTGTAGTTGCCGAAATTCTCGACGATGTAGTACTCGATGAGCGGGTTGGTGGTCCAGCCGTACAGCGCCAGGTAGCCGTTGCCGTTGACGCTGAACGTGCCGGAGTAGTTCACCGTGTGGTTGGAGCCGGGCTTCCAACCCTTGCCGACGACGGTGTTGTTGATGTTGCTCCACTGGACCCGGTACGAACCACCGGCGCCCAGCGTCATGGTGACGTTGCCGCTGTCCTTCCAGTACGAGAAGAAGTAGCCGTTGTGGGTGCCGGTCGTGTTCGCGGTGACGGTCCGGTCGGCCTCGGCGTGCGCCGTGCCGGTCATTGCGACCGATGCCACGACGAGCGCGACGGCGCATACGCCGCCGATGAGCAGCCCTCCGCGGTAGCGCCGGCGGCGCTTCGGAGCTGCGGGAACGTCGTTCATGTGTGCGTCCTTTCATGCGGCGACGTCGACTTGCGTCGATGGCGGCATTGTGATTCGGCAGCGCTGCGGGCGTCAATCAATTTCGAAAAACGGCCGCCTCCTGATCTGCCCCGCCGGCCGAGCGGGCAGGAATGAACAATATTTGGCACAGAATGGCTGTCATATTGCAGCGCTACGGCATCGGGAATGCGAAAGTTTCACCGAATGGGCGGTCGAGCGACTGCTCGGGAAGGTCCTTCCTGAAACCCGGATCGAGCAGCTCAGCACTGCCGGGCGTGACCCGCTCGTGCTTCGACCTGATCGAGGAGAACGGTACGGGCTTCGACAGCCTCGACGTTCGGGTACCGTGCCGTGGCGCGATCGCCCTGCACTCGCTGCGTTAGGGCTGGCCGGTTGGGTTCGCGCGATTCGAGGTGTGCGCCATGAATCCGACTCGAGCCAAGTAGTAGCCGGATGCCGTCGCACTTGCCGATGTGGCCGCGCTTCTCGGTCACCCTGTCACGCAGATCTCGCCCATTACTGATCGGCGCACGCGACAGGTGCGCGGATCTGCCGCCGATCGCGCGCTGCGGCTCATCAGCGATCATGACGCTCCGTACGCCGGCAAGGTCCAGGCCGGACTGAAGGGCCTCGGCGCCGGCGCCCTGCCGACCTGAACGGGACGGATGGGCGCCGTCTCGCCGGTCCGGTCGGTTGCGGCGGCCGGTGGTGATTCTTGGCGCGTTCATCAGTGAGAGACGTCGATGCCTTTTTTGGCGTCCTAGCGTCGGCGGTCGGGCGGATCATGCCCGGTGATGGAGGAGATATGGCGAGCTGGGTGGCGCGTTCCAGGTGGTGGCTGTCCGTGGTGGTCACGGCAGCGGTGGCGCTGGGTGGGGTGGTGGTGCCGGCCGGGCCGGCGCGGGCGGCGCAGACGCATACGACGGTGTTCGAGTTCGAGCTGCCGGACAATGTGCAGCGCAGCCAGGTGGCCGCGTGGACGACGGAGCTCAACGGGCGGCACCCACGAGGGGCATCCGGGCTGGCGGATCAGCCAGATCACCAATTTGGTGGGCACCTGCACGATCCGCCGGTTCCGGCCCAACGTCGTCACGCTGCACATCGGCACCAATGACCTGAAGGTTGACCAGGATGTCGACGTCGCCGCGGCGGCGGGCCGGCTTCGTGCGCTGATCGACACGATCCTCGACGGCGCGCCGGAGACCACGGTGCTGGTGGCGACCCTGGTGCCGTCACTGAAACCGGTGCCGAACGGGCGGATCCAGGAGTACAACACGCGGATGCAGGGGATCGTCGACGGGTTCCGCAGCGCGGGCAAGCCGGTGCGGCTGGTCAGCATGAGCGCCGTGACCACGGCCGACATGGCCGACTGGCTGCACCCGAACACCACCGGATACCGCAAGATGGCCGACGCGTTCAACCGCGGCATCGACGCCGCGATGGCCGAAGGGCTGATCGTGCCCCCGGTGGCGGGCGCGTCCGCCCTCCCGCCGGCGGACAAGCGGCGCTGTTGCGTTCGCCGATGATCCGGCGGGAGTGGCGCTCGATCGGCCCGTCCGGCAGCGTCGCCGAAGTTGCGCTGTCGAGGCTGTCGGCGCGGCTCACGTCGGCCTCGCGAGTATGCTCGGTCGCCCTGCGCTGCAACGCGTCGCGCGGCGCGGAAGCCTTCCGCAGCGGGGCGACGCGCATGGCGGCATCCGCGAGCGCGAGTCCCCCTGACCTACGGCGTCGATGCTGGCGCTTGCCGCGGAGACGGCCAGGTCGGCCCAGTTGCGGCCGACGGTTTGGTGCAGTCGGGCGCGTAACCCCGGTATGTGGTCACCGGGCTGCGGCAGCGACCGGACCGGACGTAGCCCGCGTCTTGCCGTGGGGCGCCTCAGGCGCCTCCGTAGGTCTCGGCGACTCCGCGCTGCGACGGCTGTGGGTCGCCACCCAGACCCCCGCCGCGGCCGCTACGGCGATGGGCCATTCCACAACGCCGAGGGCGGCCAGCGCGCCGACGCCGCCGTAGTACAGCAGCCGTTCGGGTGGCGGTACGGCCGAGGCGAGTGTATGCGCCGTCCAGCGGACGTTCGAAACGACCGAGCGCGCCGCTGGCCCGCCGTGGACAACCGGCACCTTGACGTGCGGCATCGGGACATCCTGCCAGGTCACTAACTCGGACTTGGCCTTGGGCCGTTCAGCCTTACTGGCGGGCAGGAGCTTCTCCGCCTGGGTCGGCTGCTGCTCGACGGTCGCTGCGGGGGCGGTCTTTTTCGCCGGGCGGCGGCGTCGGTCCTGCGTCGACGTGCCGGCGGTGCGCGGCCCTGTGACCCGCTTTTGGGGATCGGTTTGTGATCTCGTTGCTGCGGTCGTCATGATTGGGCACCTCCACCCGGGTCCGTCCGAAACAACGCGGCTACCCAGGCGCTCCGGGATCAATCCACACTGGCGGTTCAGGTTCAACCCGGGTGCTCGCCAGCCTCGCTGGATCGACCATCCGCCGTAGCGAGCACCAGAAGGAGTTGCGCGGCGAATTGCCCTGCGACATCGACCGCCCGCAGCACCGCTGCTTGCCTCCACCATCATCGGCTTCAACGGCACCTGGACCGGATCCAACCCGCCGCCCACCGCGTTCACCATCAACGGTCAACGCTGCAGCTGACATCGCCACCCACCACAGCGCGTTCGTCACTCCCGGGGCGCCGGGCCCGCCGGATGGGTCCCGCGCCCCGGGGTGCCACACATCCGCGTGACATCCAAACGTGCCAGAGCCTGGAACGTCAGCGAGACGACACCGAAGCCAAGGCACGGTGCCACGAACGTCCAATGGCTGTGGTGCTTCAACAACGGGTCGGCTCCCGACTCCTCATTCAACGACCCGGCGCAGTCCTACCCGGGTGACGCGTATGTCGACTGGGCTGCGATCGACGCTACAACTGGTTTCGGTCCCTCCTGGGACCCGGCCGGCAACCACTGGACGAGCTTCGACTCCACGTTCTCCAGCGTTTGCGCCAAGGCCCGCGCCATCGCCCCGAAGCGCCCGATGATGGCGGCCGACCGCTTCCAGCGAAGACGGCGGCAGCAAGGTCAGTGGATCGACGCCATGTCCGCCGTGCTGAACTCGGGCAGCTACCCCGACCTCAAGCTGATCAGGCATCGACTTTCGTCGGGTGTGACGACAGGCGGCCCCGGCGGCCACGTCCAGCGGGCCGAGCAGGTCACCGATCACCGCGTTCTCGCCACGCTTGTCCGGGACCTGCCGGTTCGCTGTTCCCACGCGGAGCGACCCGGCGACGTGCTCCAGAACGTTCTGCCAGGCCGCTGAGATGGAACCGGGACACCGTCGCGGCCGGTGTCGTGGGCCCGTCCGCGGGTAGTGTCGGTTCAGGCAACACATTGCCGGTAAGGAGGCCCGATCGTGACCGGACCGGCCTACCTCAGCGGATATCTCGCGCCGGTAGCCGACGAGATGGACGCGTACGACCTGCCCGTCAGCGGGGCGCTGCCTCCTGAGCTGACCGGGCGGTACTTCCGCAACGGCCCGAATCCGCTTCCCGGCCAGGACCCCGGGCACTGGTTCCTGGGGCCGGGGATGATCCACGGGATCCGGCTGCGTGGCGGGCGGGCCGAGTGGTACCGCAACCGCTGGGTGCGCACCGCGGAGCTCGAGGGTGCGTCGTATGTCCGCCCGGACCTCTCCATCGACCGTACCGCCGTGCCGGCCAACACCCACGTCGTGCCGCACGGCGACCGGATTCTGGCGCTGGTCGAGAGTGGCCTGCCGTACGAGGTGACGGCGGAGCTGGACACTGTGGGGCCGTGCGACTTCGGCGGTCGGCTCACCACCGCGATGACGGCGCACCCCAAGCAGGATCCGCAGACAGGGGAACTGCACTTCTTCGGATACGGTGCCCTGCCGCCGTACCTCACGTACCACGTCCTGGACGCGGCCGGCGAGTTGGTCCGCAGCCGCGAGGTCGCCGTCGCCGGGCCGACGATGATGCACGACTTCGCCATCACCGCCGGTCACGTCGTCTGGCTGGACCTGCCTGTGGTGTTCGACCCGGCGCTGATCGGCAGGGAACGCATCCCGTACCGATGGGACGACGCGCACGGCGCGCGGCTCGGGGTGATGCCCCGCGCCGAGCTCGCCACGGTGCGCTGGTTCGACGTCGATCCCTGTTTCGTCTTCCACGTCGGCAACGCGTACGAGGACGCCGCCGGCGCGGTGGTGCTCGACGCCGTCCGTTACGACGTCGCGGGCTTCGGGTCCGTGTGGTCGGGACTCGGCGGCGGAGCCAACCTGGACCGGTCCCGGGCCCAGCTGTACCGCTGGCGGCTCGACCCGGCGACAGGCACCCGGCGGGAGGAGTTGCTGGACGACCGCGGCGTCGAGTTCCCCACCCACGACAACGACCGCACCGGGCGACCCAACCGGCATCTGTACACCGTGGGCGAGCACTCGATCGTCAAGTACGACACCGGCACCGGCAGCGCCACCGTGTACCGCTTCGATGCCGAGCAGCGCCCCGGCGAGGCGGTCTTCGTGCCCGCTGACGGCGCGCGTGCCGAGGACGAGGGCTGGCTGCTCAGCATCGTCACCGGTCCGGCCGGCTCCGTCCTGCTCGTCCTGGACGCCGCCGGCCTTGCCCCGGTGGCCACGGTCGGCCTGCCACGTCGCGTACCGGCCGGGTTTCACGGGTCGTGGATCGCCGACCGCATATGACTCCCCGGCCTGGCCCGGGCGCCCATGAGACGGCGTAACGCAGCGCGCAGCGGTCGCCGCGCCGCCGCCGCTTGAGATCGTGCCGGCAACGGACGTTCTCACCGGTACCGAATTCGCTGACCTCCACCGATCCGCGCTCGGCGCGGCCAACCCGCTCGGCGTGGCCGCCGAACTGGCCGGCGCGGTCGAGCGCGAGCGAGGTCCGGGAGCCGCCGAAGTCGCACAGCGGGACCCGCACGCTGCTGCTCGACCCGGCGATCCTGGCGATGCTGACATCTGTGAGGGAGGACGCGGTGGGGTCATGACCCCGGCACGCTGATGCGCTACTACGCCCGCGTGAGCGCCACCCGACGCCGTGAAGCCACCCAGCACCAGGCCGAGCTCATCGCGTGCTGACCGGACCCATACGGTCCGGGGCAGATGCGGCCCGGCGTCCGAGACCGATCCGTGGACCCCCTTACTCGGCCGGTTTATGCCTACGGTGACCTGGGAGAACGCGCTTGAGCACGTCGCTGGGGCCTCCGACGACCCCCTGGGGTCAAGGGGTCGTGGGTTCGAATCCCGCCGTCCCGACAAGTTTTCGCAGGTGAGAGCCGCTTTCCAGAACGTCGGAAGGCCCGCGTTCCGCAGCTGAGCGGCTGTTCTAGGCACGGGCGCGGAGGGAATCGCAGGTCAGCGGCGTTACGGTAGTCGGAAATGCTGGAATCGCCT
>NZ_JBFAJA010000184.1:0-6007 GCF_040654975.1 Dactylosporangium sp. NPDC050588
TGGTTGGCGGTGGTGATGGTGCCGCCGGTCCGCTTCTGCTGCCGGACGCTCCAGTACTGGTAGAACGTCGCGTTGCCGATGATGGAGGGCTGGTTCACGCGCTGCGTGCGGTAGATGTCGTACGTGCTGCCGTCGGTCGTCACCGAGCCGAGCCGCTGCGCGCCGGTGCTCGGGTTGTAGCTGCCGAAGTTCTCCACCACGTAGTACTCGATGAGCGGGTTGAGCGTCCACCCGTACAGCGCCAGGTAGCCGTTGCCGTTCACGTTGAACGTGCCGGAGTAGTTGACGGTGTGGCTGGAGCCGGGTTTCCAGCCCTTGCCGACGACCGTGTTGTTCATGTTGCTCCACTGGACGCTGTACGAGCCGCCGGCGCCCAGCTGCATGGTGACGTTGCCGGTGTCCTTCCAGTAGGAGAAGAAGTAGCCGTTGTGCGTGCCGGTGGTGTTGGCGGTGACGGTCCGGTCGGCCTCGGCGCTGGCGGTGCCGGTGGTCAGCGCCACCACGCCGGCGGCGACGAGCGCGACGCACGCCCCGCCGACCAGCAGGAGGCGTCTGGAATGGTTCATGCCTGCTCCCTTCGATGCAGTCAGCGCAAACTGTCGCCGAATGCGGGAGCGGGCTGTGGGATCGGGTATTTCGAAAGTGTGCGGCGGTTCTGAGCAGCGAAAACGGCCGCGGTACCGTGAAAGTTTCCGCAAAAAGGCGTGGTGGGCGGTGACCGCCAAGACACCGCCCACCACGCCGGTCCAGAGGTGTCGCTAGGAGTCCTGTGCCTTGCCCGTCGTCACGCGGGCCAGGATCAGGGCGACGAGGATGATCAGGCCGTACACCGCCTGGATCCACTGCGCGGAGACGCCCGCGAGGGTCAGGATGTTGTTGATGAGGCCGAGGACGAGCACGCCGCACAGCGCGCCGAACAGGGTGCCCTTGCCGCCGTCCATGCTGACGCCGCCGATGACCGCCGCGGCGAAGACCGTGAAGATCATGCCCTGACCCTGGGCGGCGGCGACGGAGCCGAGCCGGCCGGTCATCAGCAGGCCGGCGAGCGCGGCGAGGGTGCCGCCGACCATGAAGACGATCCAGATGACCCGGTCGCTGCGGATGCCGGCGGCGCGGGCCGCGTCGACGTTGCCGCCGATCGCGTAGACGGCGCGGCCGTGGCGGAACCAGCCCAGCGCGGCGATGCCGATCGCGAACAGCAGCCCGCACAGCCAGATCGACAGCGGCAGCCCGAGCCACGTCGCGTTGCCCAGGTACAGCACCGACGGCGGCAGCTCGAACAGGTTCTGCCCGCCGGTGATGCCGATCTGCAGGCCGCGCAGCACGATGAGCATGCCGAGCGTGACGATGAACGCCGACAGGCCGAACCGCAGGATCAGCAGCCCGTTCAGCGCGCCGACCAGGAGCCCGACGAGCAAGATGATCGGCACCGCGAGCGCCGACGGCCAGTCGGTGCCCAGCCCGTTGCTGGCGGCCGGGATGACCAGCGCGACGCCGAGCGCGGGGGCGAGCCCGACGGTCGACTCCAGCGACAGGTCGAACCGGCCGCCGATGAGGATGATCGTCTCGGCGAGGACCAGCAGCGACAGCTCGGTCTGCTGCTGCAGGACGTTGACGATGTTGGCGCTGGAGAGGAAGACGGGGTCGACGATCGCGCCGACGACGAGCAGGAGCAGGATGGCCGGGACGAGGGTGAGGTCCCGCATCCTGGCCAGGCGGATCCCGGACAGCCGGGCCGGGACTGTGGTCATCGGTTGACTCCTTCGACGGCGGCGACCACGTCGGTGTCGCTCCACCCGGCGGGCAGGGCCGCGACGACGCGGCCGTGGAACATGACGAGCACCCGGTCGCAGTGGCGCAGGTCGTCGAGCTCGTCGGAGACCATGAGCACCGCCGTGCCGGTGTCGGCGGCGGCCCGGACGGCGCCGAGCAGGGACTCCTTGGAGCGCACGTCGACGCCCGCGGTCGGGTTGATGAGGACGAGCACCGACGGTGCGGTGCTCAGGGCGCGGGCCAGCACGACCTTCTGGGCGTTGCCGCCCGACAGGCTGCTCACCGGCGCCGCCGGGCCTTCCGCGTGGATGTCGTAGCGGTCGATGAACGACCGCGCCGTGTCCCGCAGCCGGCCGGGTGCGACGTAGCCGAACCGGCCGAACGACCCGGCGATCGGCAGCGTCGCGTTCTCCGCGATGGACAGCAGCGGGATGAGCCCCTCGCGGTGCCGGTCCTGGGGCACGAGCCCGATCCCGGCGGCGAGCGCGGCCGGCACGCTCCCCGGCGGCACCGGCTGCTCGCCGACGGTGACGGTCCCGTTCGTCGGGCGGCGAAGCCCACCCACCGTCTCGGCGAGCGCGACCTTGCCGCTGCTGCCGGATCCGGTGACGCCGACGATCTCACCGGCGCGCACGTCGACGTCGATGCCACTGTACGAGCCGTGCAGCGTCAGGTCCTTCAGGCGCAACGCGACACGGGTGTCGTCGCCGACGGGCGGGCGGGCCTCGACCTCGGTCAGACCGACCGCCTCACCGGTCATCGCGGCCACCAGTGCGTCGTGGTCCACGTCGGCCACCGGCGCCGTCAGTACATGCCGCGCGTCCCGCAGCACGGTCACGGTGTCGCAGACCGAGTAGATCTCCTGCAGGTGGTGCGAGATGAACAGCATGGTCACCCCGGTCGCGGACAAAGCCCGCAGCCGGCCGAAGAGCCGGTCGATCGCCGTCGCGTCGAGCCGGGCGGTCGGCTCGTCGAGGATGATGAACCGGGCGCCCTGCGACAGCGCGCGGGCGATCTCGACCAGCTGCCGCTGCTCGACGCCGAGGTCGCCGGCACGGGCGGCCGGGTCGACGTCGACGGCGTACTCCTGCAGCAGCTCCGCCGCCTTGCGCCGCAGCGCGCCCCAGCGGACGACGTCACCCTGGCGGTTGAGGAACAGGTTCTCGGCCACCGACAGGTCGGGGATGATGGTGGAGCGCTGGAAGACGCACGCGACCCGGCGCCGCCACGCGGACCGGTCCGCGACCGGCGGGGCCGGCTTGCCGTCGAAGGCGATCGCGCCCGCGTCGGGGCTCTGCAGGCCGGTGAGCAGCGACACGAGCGTCGACTTGCCGGCCCCGTTGCGGCCCACGAGCGCGTGGGTGCTGCCGGGCGCGATCGACATCGAGACGTCGTGCAGCGCGGTGGTGGCGCCGAAGCGCTTGCTCGTGTGGACGGCCTCCACCGCCGGGGCGCCTGCATGGACGCCCGCGGCGCCGTTCGCGTTGTTCATCACTTGCCGATCTGGTTGCCCCACAACGCCGAGTCGTCGACGTTGTCTTTGGTGACGAGCGGTGCGGGCAGCTGGTCTTCGAGGAGGCCTTCGCGGACCTGGACGATGGTGCTGTCGTGGTCGGTCTTGCCGGGCTGGAACGTCTTGCCGTCCACCGCGGCCTTGGCGTAGAAGAGGGCGTACTTGGCGTACAGGTCGGCGGGCTGTGACACGGTCGCGTCGATCTCGCCCTTGCGGATGGCGTCGAACTCCTGCGGGATGCCGTCGTTGGACACGATGAAGATGTGCTTCGGGTCGCTCGGCGGGACGAGCAGGTTCTTGGTGCGCAGCAGCTGCAGCGTGGGGGCGAGGAACACGCCGCCGGCCTGCATGTAGATGCCGTTGATGTCGGGGTGCTGGGCGAGGCGCGTCTGCAGCGCCGCGGACGCCTTGGCGCCTTCCCAGTCGGTGGGCTCGGCGAAGACGGTGATGCCCGGGAACTTGCTGGACATGCATTCGGCGAACGCCTCGGACCGGTCGCGGCCGTTGACGCTGGACAGCGAGCCCTGGAACTCGATCACCTTGCCCTTGCCGCCGAGCTTGGTGCCGAGGAACTCGCAGGCCTTCTGTCCGTAGGCGCGGTTGTCGGCGCGGACGACCATGAAGACGTTGCCCTTGTCGGGGCGGGTGTCGACGGTGACGACCGGGATCTTCTTCTGCTCCAGCTGGGTGAGGGTCGTGGCGATCGCGCCGGTGTCCTGCGGCGCCATCACGATCGCCTTCGCGCCCTGGCTGGTCAGCGCCTGCGTGTTCGCGACGAGCTTGGCGATGTCGTTCTGCGAGTTCGTCGGCGTCATCAGGTTGATGCCGGTGTCCTTCGCGTACTGCGGGATGTACTTGGCGTAGGAGTTCCAGAAGTCGGAGTCGGCGCGGGGCAGGTCGACGGCGATCTGCCCGCCCTTGGCGTCGGTCTTGTCGGCGCTGGGCGTCGTGGACGAATCGCAGGCGGTGAGCGAGACGACCACGGCGGTGGCCAGCAGGGCCGGTCGTAACAGCTTCATGGCGGATTCCTCAGGTTCCTTCAGGGGGTGTTCCAGACGGGGCCGTCCGGGAAGGCGTAGCGGGCCCGGCTCTCGGTCCGCATGGTGGAGCTGAACCCTGGCTGGAGGGGCGCCAGGTAGTGCCCCCGGTCCATGCGCACCGGGTCGGTGAAGTGTTCGTGCAGGTGGTCGACGTACTCGATGACCCGGTCGTGCATGGTCCGCGACACGGCGACGTAGTCGAACATCGACAGGTGCTGGACGAGCTCGCAGAGCCCGACCCCACCGGCGTGCGGGCAGACCGGCACGCCGAACTTCGCCGCGAGGAGCAGGATCGCGACGTTCTCGTTGACCCCGGCGACGCGGGCGGCGTCGAGCTGGACGAACGAGACCGCGTTGAGTTGCAGCAACTGCTTGAACACGACCCTGTTCTGGACGTGCTCACCGGTCGCGACGGGGATCGGGGCGATCCTGCGCGCGATCTCGGCGTGCCCGACAACGTCGTCGGGCGAGGTGGGCTCCTCGACCCACCACGGGTCGAACGGCGCGAGCGCCCGGACCCAGTCGACCGCGGTCCCGACGTCCCACCGCTGGTTGGCGTCGACCGCGATCCGCACGTCGGGACCGCAGACCTCCCGGGCGATCCTCATCCGGCGCAGGTCGTCCTCGAGGTCGGCGCCGACCTTGAGCTTGATCTGCGTGAAGCCCGCGTCGAGGGCCTCGCGGCAGAGGGTGGCGAGCTTGGCGTCGTCGTAGCCGAGCCAGCCGGGTGACGTGGCATACGCGGGGTAGCCGCCCTGGAGCAGGGTCTGGATCCGCTCCTCCCGGCCGTCCTCGCCGCGGCGGAGCAGCTTCAGCGCCTCCTGGGGGGTGAGCGCGTCCGACAGGTACCGGAAGTCGACGAGGTCGACCAGCTCCTCGGCCGGCATCGACGACAGCAGCCGCCACAGCGGCAGCCCGGCCCGCTTCGCCTTCAGGTCCCACAGCGCGTTGACGACCGCGGAGATCGCCATGTGCATGACGCCCTTCTCCGGGCCGAGCCAGCGCAGCTGCGAGTCGTAGACGAGCTCGCGGTACAGGCCGCCGAGGTCGTCGAGCACCTCCTTCACCAGACGTCCGACGAGATAGGGGGCGAGGGCCTGGATCGCGCCGGTCTGGACCTCGTTGCCGCGCCCGATGGTGAACGCGAACCCGTGCCCCTCGCCCTGCTCCGCCTTGCCGGCCCCGTCGTCGGTACGAATGACCACGTAGGCGGCCGAATAGTCCGGGTCGGGGTTCATCGCGTCGGAGCCGTCGAGCGCTCTTGAGGTCGGGAACCGTACGTCGTAGGTGTCCAGCGACACGAATCGGTTGGTCATGGCCCCTCCCTCTCTCCGGTACCGCAAGCCGTGCGAAGACATCCGATGTCTAGCAGGCTTCGCCACCGCTCTGCAAGGGCCAAAATCTTGGAGCCTGTCGCTTTTGTTCGTGCGGACAGAAGTTCGGCACCCTTCTTGACGAACCGATACCTCCGATGTTCACTCAGTGTCGAGGGTTGTCCATGGTTCGATGAGCGGACCCACCGCTCGCAGACCTGCGGACGACACCCTGCAAGGCGACGCCGACGCTGAGCAGGGTAGGCACCCCGGCCGAAACCGAAGAAAGGGGTGACCCTCAGCGAACTGACGGCGGAGGACGTCGGCGGCGCGAAGGCGTCGATGACCGGCCCGGCCGAGCGGCCCGC
>NZ_JBFAJA010000185.1:0-5931 GCF_040654975.1 Dactylosporangium sp. NPDC050588
GTGGCTCGGGTCGGTGAAGTCGAACCTCGGCCACACCCAGGCCGCCGCCGGCGTCGCCGGGATCATGAAGATGGTCCTCGCCCTGCAACACCAGACGCTGCCCCGCACCCTGCACGTCACCACCCCCTCGTCCCACGTCGACTGGTCCGCGGGCCGGGTCGAGCTGCTGCGCGAGGCGGTCGCGTGGCCGGAGACCGGCCGCCCGCGCCGCGCCGGGGTGTCGTCGTTCGGCGTGTCCGGCACCAACGCCCACGTCATCCTCGAGCAGGCCCCAGAACAGGCCTCAGAACAGGTCCCGCAGCAGGATCCGTCCACGGTGGACCTGCCGGCGGTGCCGTGGCTGCTGTCCGCCCGGTCCGCCGGCGGGCTCCGCGGCCAGGCGGAGCGACTCCACGCGTACATCAGCGAACACCCGGAACTCGGCGCCACCGACGTCGGGCACAGCCTCGCCACCGCCCGCGGCGCCCTCCCGCACCGCGCCGTCGTCACCGGTCCCGACCGCGACACGCTGCTGCGACACCTCACCGACCTCGCCCACGGCACGCCCACCACCGGCGCCGTGACAGGCCACGCCACACCGGCGGGGAAGGTCGCGTTCCTCTTCCCCGGGCAGGGCTCGCAGTGGGCCGGGATGGCCGTCGACCTCCTCGACACCGCGCCCGTGTTCCGGGACCACATCGGCCGCTGCGAGGAGGCGCTCCAGCCGTTCGTCGGCTGGCGGCTCACCGACGTGCTGCGCGGCAACCCCGGCGCGCCGTCCCTCGACCGGGTCGACGTCGTCCAGCCGGTCCTGTTCGCCGTCATGGTCTCCCTCGCCGAACTGTGGCGCGCCCACGGCGTCGAGCCGGCGGCCGTCGTCGGCCACAGCCAGGGCGAGATCGCCGCCGCCTGCGTCGCCGGGCTCCTCACGCTGCCCGACGCGGCCCGCGTCGTCGCGCTGCGCAGCCAGGCCCTGCTGGACCTCGCGGGGCACGGCGGCATGATGTCGGTGTCCGCGCCCGTCGAGGAGGTCCAGCGCCGCATCGCCGCCTGGCCCGGACGGCTGTCGATCGCCGCGGTCAACGGACCCACCTCGGTCGTCGTGTCCGGCGACGTCGACGCGATCGGCGAGCTGCTGGCCGCCTGCGCGGCCGGCGACGTGCGGGCCCGCCGCATCGACGTCGACTACGCCTCGCACTCCGCGCACGTCGAGACGATCCGCGACACCCTGCTCGACGTGCTCGCCCCGGTGTCACCCACCGAGCCGCGCATCCCGTTCCACTCGACGGTCGCCGACGCGGGCGACGTCGTGCCCGGCTCGGCGGCGTACTGGTTCACGAACCTGCGGCAGACCGTGGAGTTCGAACCCGCCATCCGCGCCCTCGCCGGCGCGGGGTTCACCGCGTTCGTCGAGGTCAGCCCGCACCCCGTGGTGACCGTCGGGGTCCAGGAGACCCTCGACAGCGCCGGGTCCGAGGCGGTCGTCACCGGCACGCTGCGCCGCGACGACGGCGGACCGGGCCGCTTCCTCACCGCCCTCGCCCAGCTGTGGGCCGGCGGCGGCACGGTCGACTGGGGCGCGGTCTTCGCCGGCAGCGGCGCCCGGACCGTCGAACTGCCCACGTACGCCTTCCAGCACACCCGCTACTGGCCCACCCTCAAGCCTGTCGCGGCCCCGGCGGGCACGCTCGACGGCCGCTTCTGGGACGCCGTCGAACACGCCGACCTCGAAGGCCTCGCCACCACGCTGCGCGTCGAGCCCGAGACGCTCGGGCCGCTGCTGCCCGCCCTCACCGCCTGGCACACCGAGCAGCGCACCGGCGCCGCGATCGCGGACTGGCGGCTCCGCACGACGTGGAAGCCCTTCGAACCGCCCGCCCCGAAGGCGTCGGGCCCATGGCTGGCACTGATCCCGGCGGGGCACACCGCGACCGACGGATTCGGCCGGCTCGGACTCGACGTCACGCCGGTGACCGTCGACACCGCCACGGCGGACCGCACCACGCTTGCCGCGGCGTTGGCATCGGTACCGGCAACCGCCGGCATCCTGTCGCTCCTCGCCCTCGACGAACGGCCCCACCCGGACCAGCCGCACGTCACCGCCGGGACCGCCGCGACGCTGCTGCTCGCCCAGGCCCTCGGCGACCTCGCCGTCGACGCCCCGCTGTGGTGCGTCACGGCCGGCGCGGTCTCGACCGGCCCGGGCGACCCGCTCCGCGCCGTGGCGCAGGCGGCCGTCTGGGGTCTCGGCCGCGTCGTCGGCCTGGAACACCCCGGCCGCTGGGGCGGCCTCATCGACCTGCCCGCGAACCCGGCACCCACGCCGGCCGGGACCGGCGGCACGACGCCGGACGGCCTCGACGACGCGGCGCTGCGACGGCTCGCCGCCGTGCTCACCGGCGGCGGCGACGAGGACCAGGTCGCGATCCGGCCGGGCGGGGTCTTCGGCCGGCGCCTCGTCACCGCACCGCCCACCGACGCCGCCGGCGACTGGCAGCCCTCCGGCACCGTCCTCGTCACCGGCGGCACCGGCGCGCTCGGCGGCCGGGTCGCCCGCTGGCTGGCGGGCCGCGGCGCCACCCACCTCGTGCTCGCCGGCCGCCGCGGCCCGGACGCCCCCGGCGCCGACGAGCTCCGCGCGGAGCTGACCGCCCTCGGCGTGGGCGTCACGATCGTCGCCTGCGACCTCGCCGACCGCGACGCCGTCGCCACCATGCTCACCGAGGTCGAAGCGACCCTGACCGCGGCCGGCAGCTCAGACGTCGGCAGCGCGGCTGCCGACAGCGCGGCTGCCGGCAGCACCGGCGGAGGCAGCCCGAGCGCGGTCAGCACAGGCGTCGCCAGCACAGGCGCCGTTAGCACAGGCGCCGTTAGCACAGACGGAGGCAGCACAAGCGCCGTCAGCACAAGCGCCGTCAGTGCGGGCGCCGGCGGCGCCGGTCTGGCCGGACCGATCAGGGCAGTCGTGCACGCCGCCGGGCTGCCGCAGTCGCAGGCGTTGCCGGACATGGACCTCGCCGGCTTCGCCGCCGTCTACGCCGGGAAGGCCGCCGGGGCACAACACCTCGACGAGCTGCTCGCCGGCCGGGACCTCGACGCGTTCGTGCTGTTCTCCTCGATCGCCGCCGCCTGGGGCAGCGGGGGACAGGCCGCGTACGCCGCCGGCAACGCCGTCCTCGACGCCGTCGCCGAGGACCGCCGGGCCCGTGGCCTCGCCGCGACAGCCGTCCAGTGGGGCGCGTGGGCCGGCAGCGGCATGGCCGCCGACGACGCCAGCCGCGACGCCCTGCTCCGCCGGGGTATCCGGCCGATGCCGCCGGAGACGGCCCTGGCCGCGCTCGCCGGTGCCGCCGCGGGCCGCGACGCCGTCATCACGGTCGCCGACGTCGACTGGACCCGGTTCGTGCCCGCGTTCACCGCCGCGCGACCCAGCCCGCTGCTGGGCGACCTGCCCGGCGTCGCCGAGCTGACGGCCGCCGGTACAGCAGCCGCCACCACCGACGGGAACGCGGCACTGCGGGACCGGCTCGCGCCGCTGACCGCCACGGGACGCGACGCCCTGCTGCTCGACCTGGTCCGGGCCGAGGCCGCCGCCGTCCTGCGGCTCGGCGGAGCGGGCGACCTCGAGGCGGGCCGCCCGTTCCGGGAGCTCGGCTTCGACTCCCTCACCGCCGTCGAGCTGCGCAACCGGCTCGGCGCGGCGACCGGGCTGCGGCTGCCGATGACCCTCGTCTTCGACCACCCGACCGCCCGCGCCGTCGCCCGCCACCTCGCCACCGTCCTGCAGCCGGACGGGGCCGGCGAGACCGCCATCGCCAACGTCACGAGCGGCCCGACCGACGAGCCGATCGCGATCGTCGCCATGAGCTGCCGCTTCCCCGGCGGCGTCAGCGACGCCGAGAGCCTCTGGCAGCTGGTGGTCGACGGCACCGACGCCGTCGCCGGCATGCCCGGCGACCGCGGGTGGGACGTCGCCGGCCTGTACGGGGCGGGGCACGAAGGCCACAGCACCACCACCGAAGGCGGGTTCCTCGACACCGCCGCACTCTTCGACGCCGGGCTGTTCAACATCTCGCCGCGTGAGGCCCTGGCGATGGACCCGCAGCAGCGGCTGCTGCTGGAGACGTCGTGGGAGCTGTTCGAACGCGCCGGGATCGACCCCGCGTCGCTCAAAGGCAGCGGCACCGGCGTGTTCGTCGGGGCGTCGCCGTCCGGGTACGCGTCGAACCTCACCACGGTCCCCGACGAGCTCGCCGGGCACCTGCTCACCGGCAACTCGGGCAGCGTCCTGTCCGGCCGGCTCTCCTACACGTACGGGCTCGAAGGTCCGGCCGTCACGATCGACACCGCGTGCTCGTCGTCGCTGGTGGCGCTGCATCTGGCCGTGCAAGCGCTGCGCCGCGGCGAGTGCGCGCTCGCCGTCGCCGGCGGTGTGACGGTCATGGCGACCCCGGGGGTGTTCGCCGAGTTCAGCCGGCAGGGCGGCCTCGCCGCGCAGGGCCGCTGCCGGGCGTTCTCCGACGACGCCGACGGCACCGGCTGGGGCGAGGGCGTCGGCCTCCTGCTGGTCGAGCGGCTCTCCGACGCCGTGGCGAACGGTCACCCGGTCCTGGCCGTCGTTCGCGGCAGTGCGGTCAACCAGGACGGCGCCTCCAACGGTCTGACGGCCCCGAACGGTCCCGCGCAGCAGCGGGTCATCCGAGCCGCGCTCGCCGACGCCGGCGTGCGCCCCGCCGACGTCGACGCGGTCGAGGCGCACGGCACCGGCACCAGCCTCGGCGACCCCATCGAGGCGCAGGCGCTCCTCGCCACCTACGGCCAGGACCGGCAGACCCCGCTGTGGCTCGGGTCGCTGAAGTCGAACATCGGCCACACCCAGGCCGCCGCCGGCGTCGCCGGGGTCATCAAGACCGTCATGGCGCTGCGGCACGGCGTCCTGCCCCGCACGCTGCACGTCGACGCCCCGTCCAGCAAGGTCGACTGGTCTGAGGGGGCCGTCGAGCTGCTCACCGAGCCCCGCGACTGGCCCGCCGTGGACCGGCCGCGCCGCGCCGGCGTGTCCGCGTTCGGCGTCAGCGGCACCAACGCCCACGTCATCGTCGAGCAGGCACCGGCGGCGGATGAGCCGGCCGGCCCGGCGCTGCCGGTCGTGCCCTTGGTGCCCGTGGTGCCACTGCCCGTCGCGGCGCACACCGCGGACGCCCTCGACGCCCAGCTGGACCGGCTGCGCACGGTCGCCGACCTCGACCCGCTCGACGTCGGCTACTCCCTCGCCACCGGCCGGTCCCCGCTGGAACACCGGGCCGTCCTGCTCGGCGACACGGTGATCCGCGGCCGTGCCCGCGACGGCGGAAACGCGATGCTGTTCACCGGTCAGGGCGCCCAGTGGTCGGGAATGGGCCGCGGCCTCTACGACACCTTCCCGGTCTTCGCGGCGGCGTACGACGAGGTGTGCGCCCTCGTCGAGGTGGACGATTCGCGGCTGGATGAGACGCAGTGGACCCAGCCTGCGCTGTTCGCCGTCGAGGTCGCGGTGTACCGGTTGCTGGAGTCCTGGGGCCTGCGACCCGACTTCCTGCTCGGTCACTCGATCGGTGAGCTGGCCGCGGCGCACGTTGCGGGGGTCTGGTCCCTTGAGGACGCCTGCAAGGTGGTCGAGGCTCGCGGTCGCCTCATGCAGGCGCTGCCATCGGGTGGCGCGATGGTGGCGATCCAGGCTTCCGAGGAGCAGGTCCGCGCAGCTCTGGTCGACGGTGCCGAGATCGCCGCGGTCAACGGCCCGGACGCGGTCGTGGTCTCCGGCGACGAGGGCGCGGTCGAGGCGGTGGCCAACGGGTTCGCCAAGACGCGCCGGCTCAAGGTGAGTCACGCGTTCCACTCGGCACGCATGGACGGGATGCTCGACGCGTTCCGCGAGGTCCTCGCCACCGTGAAATTCAACAAGCCTTGGAT
>NZ_JBFAJA010000186.1:0-5853 GCF_040654975.1 Dactylosporangium sp. NPDC050588
GTGCGCCGGTGCTGCGGGAGTTGACGGTGCAGGCCCCGCTCGTGCTGGACGGGGCTGTCGAGGTGCAGACGGCGGTGAACGCCGACCGGCAGGTCACGATCTACTCGCGCGCTGCTGATGACGAGCCCTGGACCTGCCACGCCACCGGCCTGCTGGACCAGGAGAGCCCAGTGGCACCCACCATCGAGTGGCTGCCCGCCGACGCGACGCCGGTACCGACAAATGACCTCTACGACCGGCTGGCCGAGCGTGGCTACGAGTACGGGCCGGTGTTCCAGGGCTTGCGATCGGCGTGGGAAGCCGGCGACGACCTCTATGCCGAGGTCGAGCTGCCGACGTCGGAGCACGGCCGGGCCGCCGAATCCACGATCCACCCGGCGCTGCTGGACGCCGCCCTGCACATCGCCGCCCTGCGTGACGCTTCCGACGAGGATGGGCCGGTGCTGCTGCCGTTCGCCTGGCAGGACGTGGCCGTGCACGCGACCGGCGCGACCAGGGTCCGGGTGAAGCTGCGCGCCGACGGCGACAGCCTCACAGTGACCCTGACGGACATGTCGGGCGCCCCGGTCGCCACGGTGGGCTCGCTGGCGCTGCGGGCGCTGTCCGAGCGGCTCTCGACGACGCCGGTGCGGGACCTGTACACCGTCGACTGGGTCGAGGCCGGACAGCTCGGCCAGGCCGAAGCCGATCTGCCGGTGTGGGACTGCACCGGCGTTGGACTGCCCGACGCCCTGGCCGGGGTACAGCAGCGCCTGGCCGCCGCCGAGCGGCGCTGGCTGGTCCTGATCCCCGGCGGCCACAGCGTCCCGGACGCGGCCGCCGTGTGGGGTTTGCTGGCGTCGGCGCAGAGTGAGCACCCGGACCGGTTCGTGCTGGTCGACGCGGCCGACCCGGCGGCGGCGCGGGCCGCGGCGGTGGTCTGCGACGAGCCGCAGCTGCGGGTGGGGCAGGACGGTCGGGTGCGGGTGCCGCGGCTGGTGCGGGCTGCGCCGGGGCACGACAAGGTCGACTTCAGTGCCGGCCCGGTGCTGATCACCGGCGGCACCGGCACCGTCGGCGGTCTGCTCGCCCGGCACCTGGCGCGCGAACACGGCATGACCGACCTGGTGCTGGTCTCCCGCCGGGGTCCGCACGCGCCGGGAGCCGACCAGCTGGGCCGGGACCTGCCGCAGGCGCAGCTCGTCGCCTGTGACATCGGGGACCGTGAGTGCCTGCGGGCGCTCCTCGACGAGTTCGCCCCACGAGTGATCATCCATGCGGCGGGGGTGCTCGACGACGCCACGGTCGCCAATCTCAGCGCGGCGCAGCTGGAGACGGTCTTCGCCGCCAAGGCGCGGACCGCGCAGCTGCTGCACGAGCTGACCCTGGACCGGGAGCTCGACGCGTTCGTCCTGTTCTCCTCGGCCTCCGGGGTGTTTGGTTCGCCCGGTCAGGCCAACTACGCGGCCGCGAACGCCTACCTCGACGCGCTGGCCCGGCGGCGGCGGGCGCAGGGCCTGCCCGCCCAGTCGCTGGCCTGGGGGCTGTGGGAGACCAGGAGCGCCATGACCGAAACGGTCGGCACGGCGCGGTCCGGTGTCCTTCCGCTCCCGGACCGGCACGCACTCGCCCTGTTCGACGCCGCGCTGGTCGCCGGCGACCCAGTCCTCGTGCCGATCCGGCTGCGGCTCGCCGGCGCCCCGGCGACGCCGCTGCTGGAGAAGCTGCATCCGGTGCGGCGCAGCACCGCAGACTCCCGCCCGGCACCGCGCACCGAGGACGATTATCTCGCCCTGGTCCGTGTTGAGGCGGCCACCGCCCTCGGACACCGCTCGGCGGCCGACGTCGACCCCGACGGCCAGTTCACCGAGCTGGGGTTCGACTCGCTGGCGGCGATCCGGCTGCGAAACCAGCTCAACGCGGCGACCGGCGTGCGACTGACCGCGACCGCGGTGTTCGATCACCCGACGGCCCGGACGCTGGCACATCACCTGTATGCGGCCGCCGGTGGTACGGCGTCGCCGGCCGACCGGGAGAACACGGTGGGCGCGTTGTTCCGCGACGCGGTAGCCGCAGGCCGCCGGGACGACGGTTTCGCGTTGCTGTCCGCGGTCGCGTTGCTGCGCCCGGGGTTCCGCTCACCGGCGGAGCTGACCGACGTCGCCGCGCCGGTACGGCTGGCCGAGGGGCCCGCGCGGCCCCGCCTGATCTGTGTCCCGTCGCCGATGGGTCTGGGCGGGGCGCATCAGTACGCGCGGCTCGCGACGGCGTTGCGCGGCACCCGCGAGGTGCACGCCCTGTCGATCCCCGGGTTCCGGCAGTCCGAGGCCCTGCCGGAGTCGGCCGGCGCGGCCGTGGAGTGGCTGGCCGCCAGCCTGCTCCAGATCGTCGGTGACGAACCGTACGCGTTGGTCGGCTACTCCTCCGGCGGCCTGTTCGCGCAGCGCCTGGCGGGGCTGCTCGAGGACCGGGGGCGTCCCGCGGCCGGGCTGGTCCTGCTGGACACGTACCTGCCGGACAGCGCCGCGATGGAGCAGTTCGCGACCCCCATGCTCGAGGGCCTGTTCGCGCGGGAGGAGTCCTTCGGACCGTTCACCAGCGCCCGGCTGTCCGCGATGGGCCGTTACGTGCGGCTGATCGCGGAGTGCGAGGCGCCGCCGGTCACGACGCCCACCCTCTTTGTCCGCCCGGCGGAACTGTTCCGCGTCGACGGCGCGGACCCCGACGCGGCACCGGCGGTGTCCTGGCGCGCGACGTGGCCCTCGGCCGCCGCCACGGTAGAGGTCCCCGGCAACCACTTCACGATGCTGGAGTCGGAGGCGGCCGGCACCGCGCGCGTCATCGAGCAGTGGCTGGAGCGACTGCCGTAGGACCGGTCTCGGATAGGGGCCGCCCGCAACGGTTTAAGGGTGTGCCCGCACAACGGCGGAGCCTACCGTCGGAAAACGAAAGGGCATTGCGCCGTCGCCGACCATTCTCGTGCGTGGGAGTCAGCCATGGAAAACCCTGCCGCCAGTGCCACGGGCACATTCGACGTCATTCTTGAGGGCGGCCCCGAATCGCTGCCGACCGAGCTCCGCCGTCAGCGGGTCGACGACCTCACCGAAACCGTGAAGATCTGCTACTACGGCGGCTACGAGCATTTCCGCAGAGCGGACGCGGAGTCGCCGGTGGACGGTCCGGTGCTGTTCCACTGGATCAGACGCACGCGAATCGCGGAATGATGACGAGCGCTCCCGATGTCGCCTACTGGATCGTCGGCGCGCCCGTCTTCCGCGACGGGTGGCAGACCGACCGGGCCCGGCTGGGCACGCACCTCGGCGACGGCGTGGAACTGTTGCAGCACCTGCCGCCCGAGCCGGCCCGCGATCCGCAGCACCGGCTGACCGCCCACTACGTCCACGAGGAGTTCCGGCAGGCCCGGGCCGGCTTCCTGGCCCGGCACGCCGGCGAGATCCACCGCCGGATCGCCGAACGGCACGCCGAACCACGCATGGCCGACCTCCTGCGGATCGGTGAGGTGCTCTTCCCCGAGCTGGTCCCGGCCGGCCCGGACCATACGCTCGATCAGGCGCTGTTCGTCGCGGCGCTGGTACGCGACCCCGAGTCGGGCCCGATGGTCGTCGACGCCATGCGCGCGCCGACGCGGCGGGCCCTGCGGCTGCTGGCGGACTTCCGGCGCAGCGGCCGGACCGACCTCGGCCGGGCCCACGTCCGACGGGTCGGCGCGTCGGCCCACGTCACGCTGGCCAACCCCGAGGCGGGCAACGCCGAGGACGACGTGTCGCTCGCCGACCTCGAGGTCGCCGTGGACCTGGCGTTGCTGCACGACGACATCCGGGTGGCGGTGCTCCGCGGCGGCCCCGTGCCGGGCCCCGCCGGCGGCAGCCGCAGGGTGTTCAGCGCCGGGGTGGACGCGGCCGGGGTGGAGCGGGGCGCGGTGACGTTCGCCGGCTTCGTGCTGCGCCGCGAGTTCGGTGTCCTCGCCAAAATCGCCTGGGGGCTGGTCGACCCGGGCCGGGCGGCGGTCATCAGCAAGCCGTGGCTGGCCGCGGTCGACACCGTCGCGGCCGGCTGCGGGGCCGACGCGCTCGCCGCGTTCGACCGGGTACTGGTCGCCGCGGACGCCCACGCCGTGTCGCCGGCGTACGAGACGCCACTCGACGCCGCCGCGATGCTGGCCCGGGGACTCGCCGACGCGGTCGCCGACCCGGACGCGATGGACGCCGCCGTCGACCGGGAGGCGGCGCACCTGCAGACCCGTCGCGGTCCGGTCGTCCCGCCGGGTCTCGGCGCGCTGGCCGGGCGGGTACAGGAGCAGCTGTGGTGGCTGCGCCACGGGAAGGACGCCGCGCGGCCCGCACCGGCGACGAACCGCAACGAAGCCGGCCGTCCTGACGTCGTCCGGCGAATGACCTGAGGCGTCGATGGAGTCTCCGGCGAACCACACGGAACTGCTGATCGCCACGGTGTTGGTGGACATCGCGCTGGTGCTGGCGGTCGGCACGCTGCTCGGCCGATGGGTGCGGCGGCTGCGCCAACCCGCGGTGATCGGGGAGATCCTCGCGGGCATCGCGCTCGGGCCGAGCCTGCTCGGGCTGCTGCCCGGCAACCCGACGGCGTGGCTGTTTCCGGTCGAGGCCCGGCCGTTCCTGTCCACCGTCGCCCAGATCGGCCTGGCACTGTTCATGTTCCTGATCGGCTGGGAGTTCAACCCCTCCCTGCTGCGCAGCCACCGCGGCACCGCCGCCGCCGTGTCGATCGGCTCGATCGCGGTGTCGTTCGGCATGGGCGTCGCGCTGGCGACGTTGCTGTACCACCGGCACGACACGGTCGGCGTCGACCACGTCGGCTTCACGGTGTTCGCGCTCTTCCTCGGCGTCGCCATGTCGATCACCGCCTTCCCGGTGCTGGCGCGCATCCTGGCCGAGAAGCGGCTCACCGGCACACGGGTCGGCGGCATCGCCCTGATCAGCGCCGCGATCGACGACGTGCTGGCCTGGTGCCTGCTGGCGGTGGTGACAGCGATCGCCACCGCCAGCGGACCGCTCGACCTGGTCCGCATGCTGGTCCTGCTGGGCGTGTTCCTGGTGGTCCTGCGGACCGTCGTCCGGCCGTTCCTGGTCCTCATGACCCGCCGCCACGTCACCGTGCACCTGCTGGTGGCGGTGGTCGCCCTGGTGTTCCTGGCGGCGTACGCCACGACCTGGATCGGGTTGCACGCCATCTTCGGCGCGTTCTGCGTCGGGCTCGCCATGCCCCGCGAACCGGCGGCGGAGCTCTGCGAACAGGTCCGCCGGCCGCTGGAACACGTGAGCGTGGTGCTGCTCCCGGTGTTCTTCATCGTCACCGGCCTCGGCGTCGACGTCGGCGGACTGACCACGGGGAACCTCCTCGAGCTCGCGGCGATCGTCGTGATCGCCTGCGTCGGCAAGCTCACCGGCGCGATCGTGCCCGCCGTGTTCCTCGGCATGTCCTGGCGTGACGCCGGCATCCTCGGCATCCTCGTCAACACGCGCGGCCTGACCGAGCTCGTGGTGCTGAGCGTCGGCCTGCAGCTCGGCGTGCTCGACCGGCAGATGTTCACCATGATGGTGCTCATGGCCCTCGTCACCACCGCGCTGGCCGGCCCGCTGATCCGCTCCGCCCAGGCGCAGACCACCCGGCACCCCGAACCGGACCCCGCGCCCGCCACGCGGCCGGTGACCCGCTGAGGCCCGGACCGTCCACTCAGGCGTGTGTGCGGTACGCCCGGTCAGCGCGGCTCAGTGGCCGGTGCCCGTTGGGCGGGGTCGAGTTCGTATTCCTCGTTGATGGCGTTGTAGGAGTACAGCTCGGCGTAGCGGCCCCAGTCGGTGGCGATGTCGAGTTGTT
>NZ_JBFAJA010000187.1:0-5687 GCF_040654975.1 Dactylosporangium sp. NPDC050588
TCCAGTCGTTGCCGGTGCCCTGCAGGTTGGACTGCCGGCGGCTGCCGTCCTCGTTGAACGCCTCGTTCACCACGTCCCAGTAGGCGAGCTTGCCCTTGTAGTGCGCCATCACGCCGTTGATGTGGTCGATCATCGCCTGCCGCAGGGTGGAGCCGCTGATCCCGCCCCACCAGCTCGGCTGCTGCGAGTGCCAGGCGAGCGTGTGCCCGCGCACCTTCATCCCGCGCTGGGTCGCCCAGTTGTAGATCTGGTCGCCGGCGCTGAAGTTGAACTGCCCCCGCTGCGGCTCCGTCGTGTCCGGCTTCATCTCGTTCTCGGCCGTGATCATGTTGAACTCACGACCGGCGATCGTCGTGTACGTCGAGTCGCCCAGCCGGCTGGCCGCGATCGCCGTGCCGAAGTACCGGCCCGACTGCGCCGCCGCCGCACCCAGCGTGCTCGCCGCCGCGTCCGCCGCCGGCACCATCACCGCGGCCACCGCCACCGCCACGGCACCGACGACACCGGCGATCAGCGCACGGGTCAACGGGCGCCGCCGCCCCCTCCGACGATGTGCGAAATGGGCTACCGCCATCCTGAACTCCTCACGTCACCAGCGACACCCAGCCGTTTCGGCGGAAACGGCCGGACGTCGAATTGGGATTGATGTACAGCGATCATGTGTCGCCGCACGAGTTCCGACAAGGTTTTTCGCAAAAACTCGATCAGCACCCTTGCGACCTGCGGAACCGGTGCGGCATAACACAAATTACGAAATCAGCAGCGACGCGTCGTCGAGGTGGAAGTTGTCGGTGCCCGCGGTCGTTTCGACGTAGAAGGTGGCACCGGTCAGCGTGCCGGTCCAGGAAACGGTCGCGGTGCCGGACAGCTGCGTCCACCCGCCGGTGTTCACGGCCGTCGCCGGGGCCAGCTGCACGTAGCTGGTCGTGCCGCCGGCGGTGACGGCCAGCATGACCTTCGCGCTGGGCGTGCCGCTCGCGCTGCGGACCCAGGCGCTCGCGCTGTAGGTCCTGCCGTTGACCAGCTTGGCGGTCACGTCCTGGGCGGCCCCGTTCCACGCGGCGGTCCGCCCCGTGACCAGCAGCGACTGGCTGCCGCCGTGCGCGGTGCCGCTCGCCGACAGCGTGCCGCTGCCGAACATGCTCCACCCGGACGTGCCGCTCTCCATCGTGCCGTTGACGAGCAGGTTGCCGCCGGTGCCGCCGGTGCCGCCGGCGAACTGCCACCAGTTGACGTTGAACAGGTTGCCGCTGCCGCCGGTGAACTTCAGGTACAGGTCGTGGGTGCCGGTCGCGCCGCTCACCGGGCAGGTGACGCTGGTCCAGGTCTGCCAGCCGCCGGTGCCGGCGACGGTGCAGGTGCCGACGAGGGCACCGTTGACGCCGTCGAGGTGCAGCTCGATGCGGCCGCCGCTGGTGGCGGAGGCGACCCTGGCGGTGAACGACGTGGCGCCGCCGCCGAACGCGACGCCCTTGACCTTGATCGAGTCGTTGTTCTCGATCCAGCCGACGTTCATGCCGCCCTCGCTGGAGGGTTCGGTCTCGACGCCGGTCTCCCAGGCGATCGTCTCGGCCTCCTGCCGCACGTACGGGTTGAGCGTGCCGACCTGCGGCGCGCCGCCGCTGGTCATGGTGATCGTCGGGATGGTGCCGTCGGCGTTGTAGCTGAACTTCTCCACGGCCACGGAGCGGGTGTAGCCGCCACCGCCGGGTAGCGCGCCGTTGTGGTAGAAGAAGTACGATCCGCCGTTGAAGTCGATGACGCCGGGGTGGTTGGTGAAGCTGCCGCCCTGCGTGGGCATGACGGTGCCGCGGTAGGTCCACGGGCCGGTCGGCCCGGGGGCGGTGGAGTAGCCGATGAACTCCGAGCAGCACTTCGCGGCGAACACGTTGTAGTAGAGGCCGTTGCGCTTGTAGACCCAGGGGCCTTCCTCGTACAGCGTGGGGCGGCTCGCGTTGCCGGTGCGGGTGCCGAACCCGGCGGTGGTCAGCGGGATCTGCGTCACGCCGCCGGAGTAGGAGATCATGTCGGCGTTCAGCCGCACGTACCAGAGGTTGGGGTTGCCCCAGTACAGGTAGGCCTGGCCGTTGTCGTCGATGAAGACGGTCGGGTCGATCTCGTTGTTCTCCACCAGCGGCCGGCCGATGGCGTCGGTGAACGGCCCGGTGGGGCTGTTGGAGACGCCGACGCCGATGGCCATCCGGCCGGTCGAGCGGTTCGTGACCGGCACGTACCAGTAGAACTTGCCGTTGCGGTTGACCACCTGGCCGGCCCACGCGTTGGCGCTGGCCCAGCTGAACGTGGCGAGGTTCATCGGCGAGCCGTGGTCGGTCCAGTTCACCATGTCGGCCGAGGAGTAGACCCGCCACTCCTTCATGGTGAAGTAGGTGGAGTTGTCCTCGTCGTGTCCGGTGTACAGGTAGACCCGTCCGTCGTACACCAGCGGCGCCGGGTCGGCGGTGTAGACCGTCTGCACGATCGGGTTGTCGGCGCGGGCCGACGGCATCGAGACGGCCACCACGGCGACGGTCCCGGCCAGGAACAGCAGGCCCGCGGTGAGCAGGCCGGCGAGTCGTCGCATGCTCATCCTCTCGTCCAGCGCTGGTTCGCCGCGGCGGTACAGGTCCAGAGCAGGACCACGGTGCCGTTGGCGGTGAGGTTGTGGTCGACGTCCAGGCACAGCCCGGACGCGGTGCCGCGGACGGTGCCGTCGGCGTTGAGGGTCCACTGCTGGTTGGTGCCGCCGTTGCAGTCCCACAGCTGCGCCTTGGCGCCGGCGGTCGCGTTCAGCGGCGCGTCGAGGCACTTGCCGAGGGCCTGCAGCGTGGTCCCGCTGACCGTCCAGCGCTGGTTGGCGCCGCCGTTGCAGTCCCAGATGACCGGCTGGGTGCCGTTGGTGGTGCTGCCGTTCGGCACGTCGAGGCATCGCCCGGAAGCGGCGCTGACAAGCGTCGACCCGGCCGGCGGGGTGGTCGTGCCGCCGCCGCTCACCCGGTACACGACGGTGCCGTGCGCGGGCACGGTCGCGCTGATGCTGCCGGTCGTGGTGCTCGTGGCGTTCGTCCACGCGTCCCGCAGCGTGAACGAACTGCCCGACTTGCCGGCCGCGGCCGCGGTGGTGCTGACCGTCGTCGCGGATCCGCCCTGGTTGAACAGCGCGACCGCCACATCACCGTTGGCGAGCCGCTTCGCCAGGACGCGGCGGGTGCCGTCGTTGGACACCTGGGTCGCCTGCAGGCCGAGGCTGTCCTGGTTGATCGCGATCAGGTTCTGGTTCTTGAGGATCGTCGCGGTCGCGGCGCTCTGCGAGCGGATGTCGTTGCCGGCGATGAGCGGCGACGCCATCATCGCCCACAGCGCGAAGTGGCTGCGCATCTCGGTGTCGTTCATGCCGCCGCGGCCGACCTCGAGCATGTCGGGGTCGTTGAACCGGCCGGGTGCGGCGTAGCCGGCCAGCGGCACGGTAACGTTGACGATGTTCTGAATGCCCATCGGGTAGCCGTTGGTCTGGCCCGAGTCCCAGGTGTTGGTGATGTCCTCGGTGGTGCGCCACATGTTCGCGACGTCGCCCCAGTTGCGCTGCGGGCCGGTCTTGGCGTGGATGCTGTTCGGGTTGATGCTGTACACGATCGGCCGGCCGGTCGCCGCGAGCGCGTCACGCATCTTCGCGAAGGTGGTCACCTGCTCGCTGATCGTGCCGCTGGGCGAGCACCAGTCGTACTTGAGGTAGTCGACACCCCAGGCGGCGAACTGGCGGGCGTCCTGGGCCTCGTGCCCCTGGCTGCCGGTGGCGCCGGGGTAGCTGCCGAAGTACTGCGCGCACGTCTTGTCCAGCGGCGCCTGGTAGATGCCGAAGAGCAGGCCATGGGAGTGCAGGTAGTCGCCGAGGGCCTTCATCCCGTTCGGGAACCGGCTCGTGTTGGCCTGCAGGTCGCCCTGCGCGTCGCGGGTGGAGTTCATCCAGCAGTCGTCGACGACCACGTACTTGTAGCCGAGGTCCCGCATGCCGCTGCTGACGATCGCGTCGGCCATCTGCCGGATCAGCGCGTCGTTGATGTTGCAGCCGAACGTGTTCCAGCTGTTCCACCCCATCGGTGGGGTGCGGGCCACGCCGTTCTCCAGGGCCTGCGCGTCCGGGCCGCGCACGACGGCGGCGAGGATGCCGGCGGTCAGCACGGCCACCGCGGCCGCGAGGACACCGATCCGTTTCATGCTCATCTCCTTGTCCAGCGCTGGTTCGCCGCCGCGGTGCAGGTCCACAGCTGCACGGGGGTGTTGTTGGCGGTGGCGTTGCCGGCGACGTCGAGGCACAGGCCCGACTGCGCGTTGCTGATCGTGCCGTTGCCGTTGAGGTTCCACCGCTGGTTCGTGCCGCCGTGGCAGTCCCACAGCTGGACCTTGCTGCCGGCGGTGGCGCCGGTCGGCGCGTCGAGGCACTTGCCGAGCGACTGCAGCGCCTGGCCGTTGAGCGTCCAGCGCTGGTTGGCCGCGCCGTTGCAGTCCCAGATGATCGGCTGGGTGCCGTTGGCCGAGTTGCTCCCCGGCACGTCGAGGCAGCGGCCGGAGGCGGCGCTGACCAGCGTGTTGCCGGTGCCGCCGGTCGGGGTGCCCGGGCTGGTCGGGGTGCCCGGGTCGCCGATGCTGCCGGGAACGGCCCGCAGCGCGGTGTACCAGGTGGCGGCCATCTTGTCGTACCCGCCGGCGGTGGGGTGGACGCCGTCGATGAGGTCGCCGGTGGTCAGCGCGGCGTGCATGTCGACGAAGTGGACCCGCTTGCCGGCGTTGACCTTGCTCTGCACCATGCCCGGGATGGTGGCGTTGAAGGTGCGGGCCGCCGACTCCTGCCCGCTGTTGCTCAGCGGGATGATGCTGGCGACGAACACGTCGGCGTTCGGCACGGCGGCGGTGATGTGGTCGACGAGCGTCGAGAGCCGGCCGGGTGCGCCGCCGACGTTGAAGTTCTGCAGGATGTCGTTGGTGCCGATGTGCAGCAGGACGGTGCGCGGCGTCGTGGTGCGCAGCCAGCCGGTGATGTTGGCGTCGATCTGGTCGATCCGCCAGCCCGGGTGGCCTTCGTGGTCGTGGTCCCACAGCGACGCCGGCCCGTTGAACTGTGAGCCGACGAAGTCGTTGCGGTAGCCGCCGGCGGCGAGCCGCTGCCAGAGGCCGATGCGGTAGCCGCCGGGGACCTGGGTGCCCTCGGTGATCGAGTCGCCGAGCGGCATGATCCGCACGCCGCCGTTGGACTCCGCCGAGGCGGGTGCGGTCAGGGCCGCGGCGCCCGCGGCCGTCAATGCCGCGGTCAGCGCCGCGGCGATGAGCCAGTGTCGTGCCGTACGCATGGCGGTGCCTCCTGGAAAAGGACGGCCGGCCGCCCGGGGAGGCGGCCGGCCGTGGGGGACGGGCTAGCGCTGCAGGGTCAGCACACCCGGGCGGTACGGCAGCAGGCCGTAGTCACCGCCGGAGCTCGGGGACCGGCCCTGGTAGAGCAGCTGCAGGTTGCACGGGTCGACGGTCTTGGTCTGGTCGGGGTTGCTGCGGACCAGGTCGCCGTGGCTGATGTCGTTGGTCCAGGTCGCGCCGCTGTTGGCCTTGCCGGCGAACGGGTTGCTCTCCGTCGCCGCGTTCGCCGTCCACGAGCCGCTCAGGCTGGAGGACGTGAACGACCGGAAGTAGCGGCCCTGGCT
>NZ_JBFAJA010000188.1:0-5159 GCF_040654975.1 Dactylosporangium sp. NPDC050588
CAGTTGGTGTTCCTGGGCCGGGCCGACGAGCAGGTGAAGCTGCGCGGGTTCCGGATCGAGCCGGGGGAGATCGCAGCCGTCCTCCAGCAGCACCCCGGCGTCTCGCAGGCGGCGGTCTTGCTCCGCGAGGAGCGGCTGGTCGCCTACGTCGTCGGTGGCGCCGACGACCTGCGCGACTTCACGGCGGCGCGGCTGCCGGAGTACATGGTCCCCGCCGCGTTCGTGACCCTGGACGAGCTGCCGCTCACGGTCAACGGCAAGCTCGACCGCAAGGCGCTCCCCGCACCGCACTTCGAGGGCGGCAGCGGACGCGGCCCGGCGAACGTCCGGGAGGAGCTGCTCTGCCAGGCGTTCGCCGACGTCCTCGGCGTCGGCACGGTCGGCGTCGACGACAACTTCTTCGCCCTCGGCGGGCACTCCCTGCTCGTGGTCCGGCTCGTCAGCCGGGTCCGGGCGGCCCTCGGCGTCGAATGCCCGGCCCGCGCCGTGTTCGACGCCCCCACCCCGGCCCGCCTGGCGGCCCGCCTCACCGGCGCCGCCGACGCCCGCAGGCTCCTCGTGCCGTCGCCCCGCCCGCCGCGGCTGCCGCTGTCCCCGGCGCAGCAGCGGCTGTGGTTCATCGACCAGCTCGAAGGCCCCAGCCCGCTCTACAACATCCCGATGGTCCTCGAACTGACCGGACCCGTCGACGCCGGCGCCCTCGAGGCGGCCCTGCTCGACGTGATCGGCCGGCACGAGGTGCTGCGCACCGTGTTCCCGGTCGCCGACGCCCGGCCGTACCAGCACGTCGTCCCCGTCGGGGAGCTCGGCTGGCGGCTGGACGTCGCCGGCGTCGAGCCGGCGGAGCTGCGGCAGCGGGTGTCGGCCGCCGCAGGGCACGCCTTCGACCTCGCACGGGAGATCCCGGTCAAGGCCTGGCTGTTCGACGACGGCTCCGGCACCCGCGTCCTCGTCGCGGTCGTGCACCACATCGCGACCGACGGCTGGTCCAGCGGCCCGCTCGCCCGGGATGTGTCGGCCGCCTACTCGGCCCGGCTCGACGGCCACGCGCCGCGGTGGGAGCCGCTGCCGGTCCAGTACGCCGACTACACGCTGTGGCAGCAGGACCTCCTCGGCGCCGAGAGCGACCCGGACAGCGTCGTCTCGCGGCAGGTCGCCCACTGGCGGCAGGTCCTGGCGGGCGCGCCCGAGGAGCTGGCGCTGCCCGTCGACCGGCAGCGCCCGGCGGCGGCGACGTACCGCGGCCGCACCGTGCCCGTCGCTGTCCCGGCCGACGTCCACGCCCGCCTGCTGCGGGTCGCCCGCGAGCAGGGCGTGACCGTGTTCATGGTGCTGCAGGCCACCCTCGCGGTGCTGCTGCACCGGCTCGGCGCGGGCACCGACGTGCCGATCGGGGCGCCGATCGCCGGTCGTACCGACGAGAACCTCGACGACCTGGTCGGCTACTTCATCAACACGATGGTCATCCGGACGGACCTGACCGGCGACCCGACGTTCGAGCAGGTGCTGGCGCGGGTCCGCGCCGCGGGCGTGGCCGCCTACGACCAGCAGGACGTGCCGTTCGAACGCCTCGTCGAGGAGCTCGCCCCGCAGCGGTCACTGTCCCGGCACCCGCTGTTCCAGGTGATGCTCACCCTCCAGAACGCCCCCGACCAGGTGCTGCACCTGCCCGGAGTGGATGTGCGGGAGGCTCCGCGCGACGAGCCGCCGTCGAAGTTCGACCTCAACGCCATCGTCGCCGAGCAGTTCGACGCCGCCGGCGCGCCGGCCGGGATCAGCGGCGGCCTGACCGGGTCGCTCGACCTGTTCGACCCCGCGTCCGTGACGGCGATCGCGGACCGCTGGGTCCGGGTCATCGCGGCGCTGGTCGCCGACCCCGGCGGCCGCGTGTCCGACGTGGACGTGCTCGACCCCGCCGAACGGCAGCGGATCCTCCACGACTGGACCGGCACGCCGGCCGGCGTGCCGGTCGCGACGCTGCCGGAGCTGTTCGCGGCGCAGGTCGCCCGCACACCCGACGCGGTGGCGGTCGTCAGTGACGACGCCGAGCTGACGTACGCCGACCTCGACGCCCGCGCGAACCGGCTCGCCGCGCACCTCACGGGTCTCGGCGCCGGCCCGGAGCGCCTCGTAGGCGTCTGCCTCGACCGCGGCGCCGACCTCATGGTGACGCTCCTGGCCGTGCTCAAGGCCGGCGCCGCCTACCTGCCGGTCGACCCGGGCTACCCGACCGAGCGGATCGCGTTCATGCTCACCGACGCGGCACCCGTCGCCGTCCTCGCGTCGGCCGCGACCGCCGCCGCCCTGCCGGCCACCGGCGTGCCGGTCGTGATCCTCGACGACCTGCCGCCGTCCGGCGTGGCCGCCGCGCCGCCGGCCGCGCTGCTCCCGCAGCACCCGGCGTACGTCATCTACACGTCCGGCTCGACGGGCACCCCGAAGGGCGTCCTGGTCTCCCACGCCGGGTTCGCCGCGTTCGCCGCCGGCCACGCCCAGCTGCTCGGCGTCGGCCCCGGTGACCGGGTGGCGCAGTTCGCGTCGGCGAGCTTCGACACGTTCGGCTGGGAATGGTGCATGGCCCTGCTGCAGGGCGCCGCGCTCGTCGTCGTGCCCGCCGAGCACCGCTTCGGTGACGCGCTCACCGATCTCCTGCGGTCGCGGCGGGTGTCGTACGTGACGCTCCCACCGGCCGTGCTGGCCCTGCTGGACCCGGCGTCGATCGACCCGGGCGTGACCATCATGGTCGCCGGCGAGGCGTGCCCGCCCGAGGTGATGGCGCGCTGGTCCGCCGGGCACCGCATGTTCAACTCGTACGGGCCGACGGAGACCACCGTCGATGCGACGCTGTGGCGGTGCGACCCGGCCGCCGCGCAGGTCGCGATCGGCCGGCCGGTCGTCGACACCCGCGTCCACGTCCTCGACGACCGGCTGCGGCCCGTCCCGCTCGGCGTCCCCGGCGAGCTGTACGTCGCCGGCGCAGGCCTCGCCCGCGGCTACGTCCGCCGCGCCGCCCTGACCGCGACCCGGTTCGTCGCGGACCCGTTCGGCGGCGGGCGGCTGTACCGCACCGGCGACGTGGTGCGCTGGACCGCGGGCGGCGACCTCGTGTTCGTCGGCCGGGCCGACGACCAGGTCAAGATCCGCGGCTTCCGGATCGAACCCGGCGAGATCGAGGCCGTCCTCACCGCCCACCCGCTGGTGACCCGGGCGGTGGTCATCGCCCGCGAGGACACCCCCGGCGACCGGCGCCTCGTCGCCTACGTCGTCGGCACCGCCGACCCCGCCGGGATGCGCGAGCACGTCGCCGCGCGGCTGCCGGAGTACATGGTGCCGTCGGCGGTCGTGCCCCTCGCCGAGATCCCACTCACGGTCAACGGCAAGCTCGACCGCGACGCCCTGCCCGCCCCCGACACCACCGGCGCCGCGACGCCGGGCCGCGGCCCCGCCGACGCCCGCGAAGCCGCGCTGTGCGAGGCGTTCGCCGAGCTGCTCGGCGTCGACTCGGTCGGCGTCGACGACGACTTCTTCGCACTCGGCGGCCACTCGCTGCTCGCCGTCCGCCTGATCAGCCGGATCCGGGCGGCGCTGCAGGTCGAGGTCGACATCCGCACCCTGTTCGAGGCACCGACGGTCGCCGGCCTCGCCGCGCGGCTGCCCGGCACCTCCGACGCCCGCCCGGCGCTCGTGCCGCTGCCCCGCCCGTCGCGGCTGCCGCTGTCCTACGCGCAGCAACGGCTGTGGTTCGTCGGCCAGGTCGAGGGCCCCAGCGCGACGTACAACATCCCCATGGTGCTGGGGCTGTCCGGCGACGTCGACACCGGCGCCCTCGAGGCGGCCCTGCGCGACGTCGTCGACCGGCACGAGGTGCTGCGCACCGTGTTCCCGACCGCCGACGGCGAACCGTGCCAGCACATCGTCGCCGGCGCCGACCTGGACTGGCGGCTCCAGCGGGTCACGGTGCCCGCCGAGGACCTCGCGGACGCGGTCGGCCGGGCCACCCGGCACCCGTTCGACCTCGCGACCGAGGTGCCGATCCGGGCCTCGCTGTTCACCACCGGGGATGGCGAGCAGGTGCTCGTCGTGGTCGTGCACCACATCGCCGGCGACGGCTGGTCGACCGGCCCGCTCGCCCGCGACGTGTCCGCGGCCTACGCGGCCCGCCGCGCCGGCCGTGCCCCCGGCTGGGCGGCACCGGCGGTCCAGTACGCCGACTACGCCCTGTGGCAGCGCGACCTCCTCGGCCGCGAAGACGACCCGGACAGCCTGATCTCCCGGCAGGTCGGCTACTGGCGGCAGGCCCTCGCGGGCGCGCCGGAGGAGCTGGCGCTGCCGGTCGACCGGCAGCGTCCCGCGACCGCCGGGCACCGCGGCCACACCGTCGCCGTCGACGTGCCCGCCGACGTCCACGCCCGCGTGCGGGACCTCGCCCGGGACCGCGGTGTCACCGTCTTCATGGTGCTGCAGGCCGCGCTCGGTGCGCTGCTGTCGAAGCTCGGCGCCGGCACGGACGTCCCGATCGGCGTCGCGGTCGCCGGCCGCACCGACGAAGCCCTCAACGACCTGGTCGGCTTCTTCGTCAACACGCTCGTCATCCGCACCGACCTCGCCGGCGACCCGGCCTTCACTGAGATCCTGGACCGGGTCCGCGACACCGGCCTGGCCGGCTTCGAGCACCAGGACGTGCCGTTCGAGCGCCTCGTCGAGGAGCTGGCCCCGGCCCGGTCGCTGGCCCGGCACCCGCTGTTCCAGGTGATCCTGACCGTGCAGAACACCGCGGCGGCCGTCCTGGACCTGCCGGGCGTGCGGGTCACCGAGCTCGTGCCGGCGGCGCAGTCAGCGTCGGCGGCCACGTTCGACCTCGACCTCAACGTCGGCGAGCACGTCACCGGCGCCGACGTCCCGGCCGGGATCCGTGGGCGGCTGACCGGGTCGGCGGACCTGTTCGACGCCGGCACCGTCGCCGCGATCGCCGACCGGTGGGTCCGGCTGCTCGCCGCGGTGACCGCCGACCCCGGCACCCCGCTGTCCGCGGTCGACGTCATGACCGCCGGTGAGCGCCGGCTCGTCCTCGCCGACTGGAACGACACCGCAGCGCCGTTGCGGGCCGACCTCGTCCCGGTGTTGTTCGCCGAGCGGGTGGCGCGGACGCCGGACGCGGT